>CAYQZN010000063.1:0-12425 GCA_964421805.1 uncultured Woeseiaceae bacterium | reverse complement strand
CGGCCGTCCAGGCCTGCGCGGCGGGCGAAATCCAGCCCCTCCGCCAGGCCCTGCAGCAGCCCGGCGATGCAGATCTGATTGACCATCTTCGTGAGCTGGCCGGAGCCGGCGGGTCCCATCAGCCGGCAGCGCCGCGCGTAGATGTCGATGACCGGTTCCGCCCGCTCGTAGACGGCCGGGTCGCCGCCGGCCATGACCGTCAGCGTGCCGTGCTCGGCGCCCGCCTGACCGCCGGAGACCGGCGCATCCAGAAAGCCGGCACCGGTCTCGGCCGCCGCCGCGGCCAGCTCCCGGGCAAGCGCCGCGGAGGCAGTGGTGTGGTCGACCAGTATGCCGCCCTGCCCCAAACCGGCCAGCACGCCATCCTCGCCCAGCACCACGGCGCGGACGTCGTCGTCGTTGCCGACGCAGGTGAAGGCGATGTCGGCACCCCGGGCCGCCTCGGCCGGCGTCGCCGCCAGCCGGCCGCTGTGCGTCTCGCACCAGCGCCGGGCCTTGCCGGCCGTGCGGTTGTAGACGGCCACGTCGTGACCCGCCCGCGACAGATGACCGGCCATGGGGAAGCCCATGACGCCCAACCCTGTGAAAGCGATTCTCATCGCGGCCCGCCCCGGCAGTGAGACACGGCCTCACACTACTTGCGGACACTACCGTCAGCAATCGTGGACTTGCCGGACGGGACACGAGGCCCTAATGTCTGGAGCTGCAACCGGATCGGGCAGTGGGGGACATAATGAGAGGATTCCTGATCGCCGTCGTCGTCGTACTCGTGGCCGCGCTGGGCCTGCTGTTCGCGGCGGGCAAGGGCTGGCTCGGCGAACACGAGGGGCCGGGCATCATCACCGACCAGCGCGTGCCGCCGGAGGCCGTCCAGGAGCGCATCGCGCGCCAGGCCGAGGCCACGGAGTCCGCCGGCGCCCCCACCGACAAGCAGATCCTGTTCGGCGACCTGCACGTGCACACCACGCTCTCGTTCGACGCCTTCCTGAGCAGCCTGCCTCTGATGAACGGCGAGGGGACGAAGCCGCTGGCCGACGCCTGCGACTTCGCCCGTTACTGCTCGGCGCTGGACTTCTGGTCCATCAACGATCACGCAGAGGCCTCCACCCCACGCCGTTGGCAGGAGACGGTCGAGTCCATCCGCCAGTGCAACGCGGTCGCGGGCAGCGGGCCGGTACCCGACACGGTCTCTTTCCTCGGCTGGGAATGGACCCAGGTCGGCAGCACCCCGGACAACCACTACGGTCACAAGAACGTGATCCTCCGCGACCTCGAGGACGACCGGATCCCGCCCCGGCCGATCAACTCCGGCGGCGTCGCCCGCGAGGCGCTGGGCGGCATCTCGGTGACGGCGCGCGCCTACCTCATTGCCCTGGAGCCCTCGAAGCGCATGCTCGATTTCGCGCGCTACGTCGAGGAGCTGCGCAACGCCGAGAACTGCCCCATGGACGTGCCCACCACGGAGCTGCCGGACGACTGCCGGGAGAGCGCCGAGACCCCCGCGGAGCTGTTCGAGCGGCTGCGCGCCCACGGTCACGAGGCCATGGTGATCCCCCACGGCACCACCTGGGGCTTCTACACGCCGGCGGGCTCCGACTGGGACAAGCAGCTCGGAGGCGAGATGCACGACCCCGAACTGCAGTCCCTGATCGAGGTCTTCTCCGGGCACGGCAATTCGGAGGAATACCGGCCCTGGCGGGCGATCCGCTTCGACGACCAGGGCAGGCCATACTGCCCGGAACCGGTGGAAGGCTACCTGCCGTCGTGCTGGCGGGCCGGCCAGATCATCGAGTCCCGCTGTCTGGAGGCCGGCGAGAGCGCGGAGCTCTGCGAGGAGCGCGCCGCGATGGCCCGTCAGGACTACGTCAATACGGGGGTCGGCGGCCACCTCGTGGTGGGCGGCGAGACCGGCGCCGACTGGCTGGACGCCGGCCAGTGCACGGACTGCTACCTGCCCTCGTTCAATTACCGCCCCGGCGGCGCCGTGCAGTACATCATGGCGCTGACCAACTTCGACGACCCGGAATCACCGCGCCGTTTCCGCTTCGGCTTCATGGCCTCCAGCGACAACCATCGGGCCCGGCCGGGCACCGGCTACAAGGAGTTCTTCCGCGCGGGCATGGCGGACCCCACCGGCGGGCGCGACGAGCAGGTGCGTTCGATATTCGGCCCGCCGGCCGGTGAGCCGCTGCCCTATTCCCGGGCGGTCGACTTCGACGGCCGCTTCGAGGTGCCTGAGAACCTGATCGAGACGGACTCGCCGGTGCAGACCGTCGACCTGCAGCCGTTCCGGCTGACGGAATCCGAGCGCCAGGCGTCGTTCTTCATGACCGGCGGACTGATCGCCGCCCACGCCGGCGGCCGCGACCGCAACGCCATCTGGGACGCGATGGAGCGCAGGGAGGTCTACGGCACCAGCGGCGACCGCATCCTGCTCTGGTTCGATCTGCTGCAGGGCAACGGCGGCGAACTGCCGATGGGCGCCGAAACCGAGATGACTGCACCGCCGGTCTTCCGGGTACGCGCCGTCGGCGCCTTCAAGCAGAAGCCGGGCTGCCCCGACTACGCCACCAACGCCCTCACGCCGGAGCGGCTGGAAGCCATGTGCCGGGGCGAGTGCTACAACCCCTCCGACGAGCGCAAGCTGATCACCCGCATCGAGATCGTGCGCATCCTGCCCCAGCAGGAACCCGGCGAGGCCGTCGCACCGCTGATCCAGGATCCGTGGCAGGTGCACGAATGCATCCCCGACCCCGCCGGCTGCACGGCCACGTTCACCGACGAGGAGTATCCGGGCCTGGCACGGGACGCTCTCTACTATGCCCGCGCCATAGAGTCGCCTAGCCCGGCGGTCAACGCCGGCGGCGTGCGCTGCGAGTACGACGAGGAAGGGCGCTGCATAGGCGTCAACCTGTGCTACGCGGACGACCGCACGCCGGCAGACGACGACTGCCTGGCCATGAACGAGGAACGGGCCTGGTCGTCGCCGATCTTCGTCGACTGGGGCGGCTGAGCGCCCGTCCATCCGCGCTGGCATCCGACCATATGTTGCCTGGACGCAACACCATTCTGCGCGGACCCGCGGCCGGTTGGCCGATCCTCCACGCGTCGCGACGACGCTACAAGCCGACCCGTTTCCGGGCGGGTCTCGGCGGCCGCTTCACGGCACGCGCGGTCGGTTACCGCTGAAATCTCCTAGAAACAATTCCTTGTGACGGGATTATGACAGCGTTTCCAACTCCGGCTGCCGGGCGCATGCAGGAGCACCCGGACGGCGCCTGCGATATCGTGCAAACCCTTTATTGCGGCTGCATTTTCAGTGCGCTAGATTGGCGCAGCCTGGTCCGGCTGCGCCGCGCGTGCGCACGTGGGACCACGTTTTGTCCGGAGCAATCAAACCTTCACATTCTTACCCTAGAATCCCGCGGCTCTACACCAACAGGGGCGCAAGAACCCCAAGATCGGAGACAGTAGTGATGCTAAATATCGACTCGCCTAGCAGGGCCCCATGGCTGTGGCGCAACATCGTCCGTGCCTGGGTCGCTGCCCTCCTTATCGTCATGGTCCCTGTTGCGGGATTCGCACAAGAGACCACATCCAACATCCGCGGCAAGATCCTCGACGAAACGGGCGCCCCCGTCGCGGGCGAGACCGTCACCATCGAGGATATGCGCAGCGGCGTCTCGCGCACCCTGACCACCGACGGCAACGGCCTGTTCCTGGCGACCCGGCTCCTGCCGGGCGGTCCGTATCAGATCTCGGTCCGCGGTCAGTCCACCGAGGTGTCCAGCATCAGCCTCGGTGACACCTACTCGCTCACGGTCGCGCTGCGGTCGGAAGCCGAGATGGAGGAGATCGTGGTGATGGGTCAGGCGCTCCAGTTCGTGGACGTCGCATCGGGGCCGGCCGCCACCTTCAACGTGGCCGATCTCGAGAGCGCCGTCTCGTTCAGCCGTGACATCTCCGAGGTCTACGGCATCGATCCCCGCATCATGATCGACCAGGACGAGGACGGCTTCGGCGTCAACTGCGCCGGCAAGCATCCGCGCTTCAACAACATCACGCTGGACGGCATCAGCCAGACCGACCGCTTCGGCCTGAACGAGAACGGCTATGCCACCGCCGTCGGCATGCCTTTCCCCTATGACTCCATCGAACAGATTGCCGTCGAGCTCGCGCCCTTCGACGTGACCTACGGCGGCTTTTCGGCCTGCAACATCAACGCGGTCACCAAGTCGGGCACCAACGAGTGGCAGGTCGGCGCCTTCTACGAGTTCTCCAACAACGATCTGCGCGGCGACACGGTGGCGAACGACCCCAACGACTACAGCCGTCCCGACTACGACAAGACCTACATAGGCTTCGACCTCGGCGGCCCGATCATCAAGGATCGCCTGTTCATCTTCGCCGCCTACGAAGAGTCCGAGGAGCCCCGCTTCCTGGCCCGCGGCTTCGACGGGTCCGGCAACGGTGAGGAGCGCCCCTGGCTGAGCGCGACGGACTATAACCGCATCGTCGACATCGCTCAGAATGTCTACGGCTACGACCCGGGCGGTCAGCCGAGCGACGGCCTGCAGGAAGCCGAGAAGTACATGGTGCGCCTCGACTGGAACATCACGGACCGTCACAACGCGGCCCTCATCTACAATTACTTCGACGGCTTCCAGGATCGTGACTCCGACGGCGACGACGACGAGTTCGAGTTCTCCAATCACTTCTACGTGAAGGGTGCGGAGTTCGAGACCTATACGGCGAAGCTGTGGTCCCAGTGGACGGACAACTTCTCCACCGAGGTCTTCTTCAGCGCCAGCGAGATGAACGACTCGCAGGTCACGGTCGGTCCGAAGGACTTCGCCGACATGCAGATCAGCATCGGCGGCCGCGACGGCGTCGTCTACCTCGGCGCCGACGATTCCCGCCAGGCGAATCAGCTCAACACCGAGTCGAACTACCTGCGTATCGCCGGTAACTACTTCGTCGGCGATCACGTGATCACGGCCGGCTACGACCGGGAGGAACTGGAGATCTTCAACCTCTTCGTCCAGCACTCCAACGGCGGCGAGTACGACTTCTTCGACGACTCCGGTGATAACCCCGCGTTCTGCGCCGCGCTCACCGCACAGGAGCGTTTCGACAATGCCGACTGCGCACTGTCCGGCATGGACCGCTTCGAGCTGGGACGCCCGAGCCGCATCTACTACGGCAGCGGTGGTGGCACCAACGTCGCGGCCGATGCGGGAGCGAACTTCAGCAACGTGCTGAACTCGCTCTACCTGCAGGACGAGATCTTCTTCGACGAGTGGGGCCTCACGGTTACCGCCGGCCTGCGCTACGAGTGGTTCACCAGTGACGACCGTCCGCGCTTCAATCAGACCTTCTTCGAAGCCAATGGCATCCGTAACGACGCGAACATCGACGGTCTGGACCTGATCATGCCGCGCCTCGGTTTCAACTGGGACGTGCGTGAAGACCTGACCCTGCGCGGCGGTGTCGGCCTGTACTCCGGCGGCAACCCGAACGTCTGGATCTCCAATGCCTGGAGCAACGACGGCCTGACCAACGCCCAGTTCCAGCTGAACAACTTCGGCGGCGCGCTGAGCGTGATCCCGGGCTCCGACGGCTTCTCGCCGCTGTCCGGCGAGGGCCGGCCCGGCTTCGACGTACCCCAGTCACTGGTGGACGACGTCCTGGCCGTCTCCCCGTCCGATGCCAACGACTCATTCCTGGTCCTGATCGACCCGGAGTACGACCAGCCCAGCGAGTGGAAGTGGGCCTTCGGCGGTACCTGGGACACGCCCTGGTACGACATCCAGATGGACTTCGACTTCCTGCACACGCGGGGTAACGATCCGGCCTACTACGTAGATCTGTCCCAGAGCGTGGTCGGCCAGACCGCGGCCGGTACACCGATCTACGACTACACCACCGGTCGGGACAACTTCATGCTGACGAACTCGGACGAGAACCCCATCAGCAACACCGTCTCGGTAGTCTTCCGCAAGGACTTCGACTGGGGTCTGGACGTGCTGTTCGGCTATGCCTGGACCGAGGCCGAGGACGTGAGCCCGATGACCTCCGCCGTGGCGGCGTCGAACTTCGACAACACCGCACTGCTGGACATCAACAATCCCGAGGCGGCGAACTCGAACTACGTCGTTCCCCAGCGCTACACCCTGCGCCTGAATTACGCGAGGGCCTTCTTCGGCGACAATCTCACCGAGGTGACGCTGTACGGCTTCGTGAACAAGGGTCAGCCGCAGAGCTATGCGATGAACTCGGGCGACCTCGAGGGCGACGGCTTCTTCGGACGCCACCTGCTGTACATCCCGGCAGGCCCGGCAGACCCGAACGTGGTGTTCGGTCCCGACTTCGACCAGGAAGCCTTCTTTGCCTGGGTCGCGGACAAGGGCCTGGCGCCCGGCTTCACCGAGCGTAATGGCTACAACACGGGCTGGAGCACCCGCTTCGACCTGCGTGTCAGCCAGGACATCTCGCTGCCGGCCGGCTTCCGGGGTCGTGCGTATCTGAAGATCTACAACCTCGGCAACCTGCTGAACGACGAATGGGGCGAGATCGTGGACGCCCAGTTCTTCACCCCGGAGATCGTCGATGCCAGCGTCGATGGCCAGGGCCGCTTCGTCTACGAGGAGTTCAGCGATCGCTCCATCGAGCGGACCTACATCAACCGCAGTCTGTGGGAAGCCCGTATCGGTGTCGACATCAAGTTCGGCGGCGATTGATCGGGGAGCGACTCACGCTCGACAACGGCAGCATTGCTGCAAACCGAAGGGCGGCCACTGGCCGCCCTTCTTTTTTGCACGGTCATCTGGGCAGCCGGCCGTGCTTCCATTACCCTCGAGGGACCGGGCAACGCAGGAACCGAATCGACCATGACAAGGAAAACGGCTCACGGACGAGCATCGCAGATCACCGGCTGGCGGCCTTATGCGCTCGCCGCGGCGGCGGCGTTCGGGCTGCTGCTCACCGGCGGCGCTTGGGGCGCAACGGACGAAACCACCTTCCGGGCCTGCCTCGAGCGCATCGGGGACCGTGCGCGCCAGGCCGGCATCAGCGAACCGGTCATCCGGGACGTACTGGCGAAGGCCAGGCCGGTCGAGCGGGTCATCGAGCTGGACCGGAGTCAGCCCGAATTCACCCGCAGCTTCGCGGACTACTACGGCCGCCGGGTCACCGAGGAACGGGTGTTGCGGGGACGCGAGACGCTTGACCGCCACCGCAACACGCTGACGGCGGCACAGCGCCGCTACGGCGTGCCCGCCCATTATCTCGTGGCGTTCTGGGGGCTGGAGACGAACTTCGGCAGCTACTACGGCAAGATCCCGGTGCCGGATGCGCTGGCGACACTGGCCTGCGATGAGCGGCGCAGCGCTTTTTTCACCGAGGAGCTGCTGGCAGCCCTGCGCATCATCGACGAGGGAGACATCACCCCCGACCGCATGGTGGGCTCCTGGGCCGGCGCGATGGGCAACTTCCAGTTCCTGCCGTCCGTATTCCTGCGCCACGCCGTCGACGCCGACGGCGACGGCCGGCGCGACCTCTGGCGGAGCATCGAGGACTCCATCCTGTCGGCGGGCAACTTTCTGCAGTCCCTCGGCTGGCAGCCCGCGCTGCGCTGGGGCCGGGAGATACGGCTGCCGGAAGGCTTCGACTACGCGCTGGCCGGCCGCGACCAGCGCCGGCCGCTGTCCGAATGGGTGGACAAGGGCGTCACCGACGCCTGGGGGCGCCCCCTTCCCCGGCTGGACCTGCCGGCCGCAGTGCTCGTACCGTCCGGGCACGAGGGCCCGGCCTTCATCGTCTACGAGAACTTCGACGTGATCATGGGCTGGAACCGCTCGGAGTTCTACGCCCTCGCGGTCGGTCGTCTCGCCGACCGCATCGCCGGCGCCGGCCCGCTGGTGAGCGGCTTACCGGCGGACGCAGGGCCGCTGCGCCGCGCAGACGTGGAAGGTCTGCAGGTTGCGCTGGCAGCGCTGGGCTACGACCCGGGAGTGCCGGACGGCATCGTGGGCCCGGCCACCCGCCGCGCCGTCTCCGCGTACCAGCAGGACCGCGGCCTGGTAGCCGACGGCCACGTAGACGAAGAACTGATCACCATCCTGGGTGCCGGACCGAACTAATCCAACTTTTGCAACTTGTTGGCCTCGTCCCGGCCCGATCGCCCGCGCCGATGACCACAGACCCAGGCCGGATCAGCTCAGCACGCCGCGCTCCCGTAGCGCCGCAATCTCGTCTTCGGCGAAACCGAAATCCCCCAGGACGGTGTCGGTATCCTGGCCCGCCGGTCGCGGACCCGCCGGCTCGCCGGGCGGCGTGCGGCTGAACCTCGGCGCCGGTGCATTCTGGGGCACCCCGTCCACCTCCAAGACATTGCGCCGGGCCGCGTTGTGCGGATGAGCGCCGACCTCGCCGAGATCCAGCACCGGCGCAAAGCAGACGTCGCTGCCCTCCATGATCCCGCACCACTCGTCCCGCGTCTTCGTCCGGAATACCTCCGCCAGCCGCTCGCCCAGCCGATCCCACTGCGCTACCGCATCCGCATCCGTCCGCCCGCTGAACACACCGGGCCCGAACTCTTCCGCATCCAGCCCGGCCTTCTCGATCAGCAACTTATAGAACTGAGGTTCGATCGCACCGATGGCCACATAGCGGCCGTCCTTCGTCTCGTAGGTATCGTAGAAATGCGAGGCGCCCGAAAGGAAATGCGTGCCGGTATCGCCGTCGAACAGCCCCATCGCCCGGAAGCCGAAGAACATGGCCATCAGCGACAGCGACCCGTCCACCATGGCGGCGTCCACCACCTGGCCCTTGCCGCTCTTCTGCGCCTCCAGCAGCGCACAGACCATGCCGAACGCGAGCAGCATGCCCCCGCCGCCGAAATCCCCGACCAGGTTCAACGGCGGCACCGGCTTCTCGCCCCTGCGCCCGATGGCCTGCAGAGCACCGGACAGGGCGATGTAGTTGATGTCGTGCCCGGCGGCGTTCGCGAGCGGGCCGTCCTGGCCCCAGCCGGTCATGCGGCCGTAAACCAGCTTCGGGTTTACGGCCAGACACTCGTCGGGACCAATACCCAGCCGCTCGGCGACGCCCGGCCGGAACCCCTCGAACAGCGCATCCGCATCCCGAACCAGCCGCAGCACGACGGCGGCACCCTCCGGCGACTTGAGGTCCACGGCAATTGACCGTCGACTGCGCGTGAGCGGATCCGGCAACGGCCGGCTGCCGCCCGGCGCCGACTTGCGCTCCACGCGGATCACCTCCGCCCCCATGTCTGCCAGCATCATGCCGCAGAAGGGACCGGGCCCGATGCCCGCGATCTCTATCACCTTCAGGCCCGCGAGCGGGCCGCCGCGCGGCGCCCCGCTCATCGCGGCTGCATGCGGATGGCACCGTCGAGGCGAATCACCTCACCGTTCAGGTAGGCGTTCTCGACGATGTGCCGGGCCAGCATGCCGAACTCCGCCGGCAGGCCCAGCCGCTTCGGGAACTGCACCATCTCGATCAGCGGCTGCTTCACCTTATCGTCCAGCCCCTGCAGCAGCGGCGTATTCATGATGCCGGGCGCGATGGTCATCACCCGGATACCGAGCGGCGCCAGGTCCCGCGCCACCGGCAGAGTCAGACCGCAGATGCCCGCCTTGCTGGAGCTGTAGGCGGCCTGGCCGATCTGGCCGTCGTAGGCGGCCACCGAGGCCGTATTGATGACCACGCCCCGTTCCCCGGCCTCGCCCTGCGGCTCGTTGCGGGCCATCTGCTCGGCGGCCAGGCGCAGCACGTTGAAGGTACCGATCAGGTTCAGGTTCACCACCGACGCATAACGCTCCAGCGACAGCGGCCCATCCCTTCCCAGCGTCTTGCCCGGCGGACCGCCGCCCGCGCAGTTGACGCAGACGTGCAGCGCGCGGAAGCGGTCCATGGTCTTCTCCAGCGCGCCCTGCACCGACACCTCGCTGGTGACGTCCGTGACCACGTAGTCGGCCCGCTCACCGAGTTCTTCCGCCGCCTGCTTCGCGGCATCCTCGTTGATATCCAGGATCATGACGTTGGCGCCATGCTCCACCAGTTCCCGGCAGGTCGCATTGCCGAGCCCGGAAGCACCGCCGGTCACGATCGCCGTCTTGTTGGCGAGATCCATCGTCTGCCCCTCCTTTTCGATACCCCGAAGCAGAGACGCCCGCCACGAGGGGCGGGCGTCCTGCCGTCATTGCCGCATTGGCGAAATCAGGCCGCGCTGGCCTTCGCCTTCGCGTCCGCCACCGACTTCGGCTTCTTCTGCCGCGGATCCAGCCCGATGGAGCGCGCGATTATCTCGCGCATGATTTCCGAGGACCCGGCGTAGATGCGCGAGATGCGCGCGTTGGTGTACATGCGCGAGATCACGTACTCGTCCATGTAGCCGGCGCCGCCGTGCAGCTGCACGCACTGGTCCATCACCCGGCCCTCGAGTTCGCTGGTGAAGAGCTTGGCCCGGGCCGCCACCTCGGCGGTCAGCTTGCCCTCGTTGTGCTCTTCGACGCAGCGGTCCACATACACCTGGGCGATGTCGAGCTCCATGCGCATATCCGCCATCGCGAAACGCGAATTCTGGAAGTCGGCGATGCGCCGGCCGAAGGCCTTGCGCTCGGTGATGTAGTCCATGGTGATGTCGAAGGCCGCCTGGGCGGATGCCAGGTAACCGGCGGCGCCGAGCAGGCGCTCCTCGGCCAGGAACTGCATCAGGTAGTAGAAGCCTTTCGTCGCCTCGCCCAGCACGTTCTCCTTCGGCACCTTCACGTTATTGAAGAACAGCTCGGCCGTGTCCTGGGACTTGAGCCCCATCTTCTTCAGATTGCGGCCACGCTCGAAACCTTCCATGCCGCGTTCGATCACGAACAGGCCGAGACCATGAGTGGAATCCGGCACGGTGCGCGCCGCCACCACCACCAGGTCCGCGTTGATGCCGTTCGAGATGTAGGTCTTGGAGCCGTTCAGCAGCCAGTGGTCGCCCTTGTCCTCGGCCTTGGTCCGGATGCCGGCCACGTCGCTGCCCGCACCGGGCTCGGTCATGGCGATGGCGAGGATGCTCTCTCCGCTCACGCATTTCGGCAGCCAGCGCTCCTTCTGCTCCTCGGTGCCCAGCTCGCCGATGTAGGGGCCGACGAGCCGGCTGTGCAGCGTGGCGAAGAAACCGGGATCGCCGTAGCGGGCCATCTCCTCGATGAAGATCTGCTCGTAGCGGAAGTCCTTCATGCCGGCGCCGCCGTACTTCTCGTCGGCCCACATCAGCAGCAGACCCTGCTCGCCGGCTTTCAGGAAGGCCTCGCGATCCACGATGCCCTGTTCCTGCCAGCGATCCGCGTGGGGCTGGATCTCGTTCTTCAGGAAGGCGCGGACCGAATCCCTGAATATCTCGTGCTCTTCCTCGAACAGTTTTCTTTCCATGACGTCTACCTCGTTGATGCCGTCGGCCCGCTCAGCGGCCCTTGAATTCCGGTTCCCGTTTCTCGAAGAAGGCGGTGACCCCCTCCGTGTTGTCGTCGCTCAGGATGAGTGCGTCCTGCAGGCTCGCCTCCACGTCGAACGTGCTGCCCCAGCTACCGGCCATGGCGTGGCGCATGGCCCGCTTCGTGGCGGCGACGGACAGGGGCGCCCGCTTCGCCAGCGACGCCGCCCATGCGGCCGTAGCCTCGCGGAGCTCGTCGGCCGCCACCACCTTGTTCACCAGCCCCCATTCCAGGCACTTGTCCGCCGGTATGCGCTCGGCCTCCACGCAGGCCTGGAAGGCCCGCTTGTAGCCGATCTGCTTCGCCAGCAGCCAGGTGGCCCCGCCATCGGGCACCAGGGCGATGCTGGCGAAGGGCGCCAGCAGGAAAGCCTTGTCCGACATGATGGCCAGATCGCACATCAGCGCGAACGACAGGCCGATGCCCGCCGCCGCGCCGTTTATGCTGGCGATCACCGGCTTCTCCGAGCGGCCGATGATCTCGAGCACCGGCCGGTACTCGCGCTGCAGCTGTTCCTCGATGCGCTGATTGCCGGTCTCCCGGGCACTCATCGCATCCTTGAGATCGGCGCCGGCCGAGAAGCCCCGCCCTGCGCCGGTGAAGACGATGACCCGGATCTCCGGGTCGTCGACTGCCTGGCCGAAGGCCGCCAGCAGATCCACCCGGAGCTGCCGGTTGAAGGCGTTCATGACCTCGTCGCGATCGATCGAGATGGTCGCGACCGCTCCCTCGGTCGCGTAATCCACCGTCTCCCAGGTACTCATCGCCGCCGCGTCTCAGGCGGCCGAGCGCGTCTCGGACGCGCCGCCCCGGGGATAGAAAGTTTCGCCCTTCTCCGCCATCTCACGCAGCATGTCCGGCACCTCGAAGCGCTCGCCGTAGGCTTCCGCCATGCGGTCGCACTCGGCGACGAACTCCTTC
>CAYQZN010000062.1:0-12521 GCA_964421805.1 uncultured Woeseiaceae bacterium | reverse complement strand
GCGCAGCAGCTTGTCCACCGACCACACCAGCATGACGATGGCGACGCCGATGCGCAGAGCCAGTAACGAGATTCGCAGATTTCGGTTAGCTGATTCCATATCCAGTGTTCCCCCTCAGACTTTGTAGCCGCCCACCTCGTCTTCGCTGTGCTCGACACCCAGGCCGAGTGCGATACGGTTGACGAAGTTGAAATAGGCGACGATCAGGTTGGCGAGCAGGATGTCCTCGTCGGTGTAGCCGCTCCGGCGCATCGTCACTACGTCGCTCTCTTCGACGCCTGCGGGCGAGGCCGTCAGCTTGCGGGCGTAATCGAGCAGTGCGCGATCGCCGGGCGGCAGGTCCGCCTCCCGGTAGTCGCTGCAGACCCGGTTCAGCAGATCCTCGTCCTTGACGTACTTCGCCAGCGCCTCGCGGTGGTGACTGACACAGTATTCGCACTGGTTCTCTCTGGACACCACCACCGCGATCATTTCGCGCTGGGCCCGGGAGAGGCCGCCGGAGCCGAACAGCAGACCCATGTAGAGATCCAGGTGATGGGCCAGCGCCGACGGCCGCAGGCTGTGGACCTTGAGGATGTTGGAGACCCTGCCCCGTTGCTGCCGCAGGCGGTCGTACAGTTCGGCGATCTCCCCCTCCGCGCCGTCTTCCGCGTGTACGTGTATCCAGCTCATGGTTGTTCGCTCCAGTAGATCTGTCTGACGTGATACTTGTATTCTGAACTGATCGGTACTAAATTAGCAAGCCGCACACGGCAGATTCAATCAGCGCATTGCGTCGCTAACGATTGCATACCGACAACCAGGAAGGAGTTCCCGATGGCCGACGTACTGACCGCCACCCGTTCCCTCTATGACCGTTTCGCTGCGGCGCTCGGCCCGCTGGACGGGATCGGTCCGTTGCTGCTTCGCCTGTATCTGGCGCCGGTATTCATGCAGGCGGGCTGGAACAAGCTTGCCAACTTCGAACAGACCGCCCAGTGGTTCGGCAATCCGGACTGGGGTCTGGGCCTGCCTTTCCCGGCGCTGATGACGGCGCTCGCGGCCGGCACCGAGTTCTTCGGCGGCATCCTGCTCATCGCGGGCCTGGCCACGCGCCTCATTGCCATACCGCTGGCCTTCACGATGCTGGTGGCGATGTTCGCCGTCCACTGGGACAACGGCTGGCTGGCCATCTCGGATGCTTCCAGCTGGCTCGCTAACGAGCGCGTAATGGAGGCGGCGGAGCGCAAGGAGATGGCGATCGAGTTGCTGAAGGCCCACGGGAATTACAGCTGGCTGACCGCACGGGGCTCCATCACGATCCTGAACAACGGCATCGAGTTCGCGGCCACCTACTTCGTGATGGTGATCGCGCTGCTGTTCACCGGCGGCGGACGCTTCTTCAGCCTGGACTACTGGATTGCCCGTGCAACCGGCGGCCCCCGCGGGGCGGTGTGAGGCAGCCAGCCGTAGCCAGGCGTAGCCGGGCTTGCCAGGCCTCTCGTTTGCATTATGAACTGATCAGTACTAAATTGAAGGCATGAACAGAGGACGACCACTCGAATTCGACCCCGATACCGCGCTGGAAGCGGCGATGCAGCTGTTCTGGAGCCGTGGTTTCGAGGCCACGTCGCTGCAGGACCTGCTGGATTCCATGGGCATCGCCCGCAGCAGTTTCTACCAGGCCTTCGGCAGCAAGCAGGAAGTTTTCCTGCAGGCTGTAGAGCGGTACCGGGACTATCTCGTCGGCGAGTTGCGTGCCTCCATGGAGAGCGCCGACTCGGGGTTGGCGTTTATCGAGGGCACGCTGAAATCCGTGGCCGAAGACACGAAGTGCGCGGACGGCCGGCGTGGTTGCCTCGTCTTCAATTCGGCGGCCGAATTCGGCCAGAAGGACCCGGAGGTGGCCGGCCGTGTGGCGGCGAGCATCGACGCCTTCACCCGGGTCTTTACCGATGCCGTGCGCCGTGCTCAGGAAGAGGGCGACGTCGCGCCGGAGCGCGATCCGAAGCTGCTCGGCCGCCACGTCGTCTGCACCATGAGCGGTTTGCGCACGCTGGCCAAGGCGGGAGCCCGGCGCAAGGAGCTGGTCGCTATCGCCGAGCTGGCGATGCAGTCGCTCGGCTGATCCACGTCCACGCGACGGCCATTCGTCCCGCCGCCGCGAGGCGCTGCGGGATCCGACACGAGCAACAGAGGAGAGAGATCATGCAGTTTCGCGTACACGACACCCAGAGCGCACCCGAGGAGTCACGTCCGGTCATGGAGGCGGTGAAGGAGAAGTACGGCTTCCTGCCCAACCTGTTCGGCGTCTTCTCCCACTCGCCGGCAGCGGCCGAGGCTTATGCCTCGATCGGCCAGGCGCTGGAAAAGGCGGCGCTGGACCCCGCCGAGCAGCAGGTGGTGTTCCTGACCGTGAGCGCGAAGAACGGCTGCGGCTATTGCGTGGCGGCGCACAGCACGCTGGCGAAGGGTACCTCGATGTCCGACGAGGTACTCGATGCCCTGCGCAACGGCGAAGCGTTGCCGGATGAGCGGCTGCAGGCGGTGGCACGCTTCGCGGCAGCCATGCGCGATCATCAGGGCTGGGTGCCGGAGGACGAACTGAAGGCGTTCGCCGCTGCAGGCTACGGCGAACGCCACGTGCTCGACGTCATTACCATCCTGGCGATGAAGACGCTCAGCAATTACACCAACCATCTCGCCGGCACGCCGCTCGACGACGCGTTTGCCGGCCAGGCCTGGGAGGGCGGCCGTCACGCCGCCTGACGGAGACCGTCGATGAGAACAGGACAGTACGGTCGGCGCGAGCGACAGTTACGAGCGTCCTCCCCACTCGGGTTGGCCGTACTGTTCCTTCTTCTCCTCCCGGGTATGGCTGCGTCGCAGGGCTGGCAAACCGACATCCTGCGCGATACCTTCGGTTACGGCGAGAGTACGCCGGCCGATGTCGACTGGAGTGAGGTCGAGCAGGGGTGCGGCGCACGGGATTGCATCCCCTCCATCGATCAGCCTCGTTTCGTGGCCGCCGACGAGGCGGACTTCATCTCGGCAGCCGACGTCGTGATGGGTATCGAAATCGACGGCGATGCGCGCGCGTACCCGATCTCCATCCTGAATTTTCACGAGATCGTGAATGACGAGATCGGCGGCCGGCCCGTGGCGATCACCTACTGCCCGCTGTGCGGGTCGGGGATCGCATTCGAGCGGAAGTTCGGCGACCGGGTGGTGGAGTTCGGCGTGTCCGGACTCCTGCGCAAGAGCGACCTGATCCTGTACGATCGGGCCACGGAGTCGCTCTGGCAGCAGATCACCGGACAGGCATTCGCCGGCCCGATGCGCGGGGAGACGCTGGAGACTATCCCGGTCACCATCACACGTTGGGTTCGGTGGCGCGAGGCCCATCCGGATACCCGGGTGCTGTCCACCGAGACCGGCTTCGATCGCCCGTACTCGAACAAGACCCCATACGGTGACTACGACCAGAGCAGGCGACTGCTGTTTCCGGTGGACTATGACCGCAGCCTGCATCCGAAGACGGTGGTGCATGGCGTGGAGGTGGGCGATGCCTCCTACGCCGTCACGGAGAGTGTGCTGAAGGCCCACGGTGCACTGGAGCAGAGCGGTGATCCCGGCGTGCGCTGGGAGATGCGGCCGAGCGGCGAGGTGACCGCCGTGCGGGGTGACAACGGCGAGCGGCTGGTCACCCACCGGATGTTCTGGTTCGCCTGGTACAGCTTCCACACCACGACGCACATACACTCGGGTCCCATGAGCGAGCGGTGAGAGTGCACCGTAATGCCGGCGAACCGCACGACATGAAGGACGGTATACGCGCACAAGTGAAACGTAACGTGGTCGCCCTGATCAGCCTGGCGGTCGCGCTGGTCGGGCTCACGTATAACACCTGGCGCAACGAACTCACCGAGCACAACCGCAACCTGCGCGCAGCCGGGTTCGAGATGATCCTGACCATCGGTGAGCTGCAACAGATCGTTTTCTTCAGCCATTACGACAGGGACGAAGAGCGCGGCAACCCGCGGGCCGGCTGGACCCGCGTGCTGCTGCTGGACGATCTTGCAGAGATCATGCCCGATCACGTCGAGGCGGCCACGGACCAATTGCGTGCCACCTGGAATGAGGATTGGGCGGCGCTCGGCCGGCAGGATGCGGCCGAGGCGCGCGTCAGCGCCGCTATCGACCGGGTCCGTGAAGAGACGCTGGAAGCACTGGCCGATCTGGATTGAGAACGTTCGCGGAGGGCGGAGGAAAATGACGGGAGCAGAGACTTCCCGCAGGACCGATACGGCCAGGCTGGGCGCCGGCCTGCTTCTCGCATGCCTGATGCTGGGGTCGGGCAATGCAGCAGCGGGGTCCTGCCCGGGCGAAGGCATCGCCGTGCAGGTACTCGGCTCCGGCGGGCCCATTGCCGACGACGCCCGCGCCTCCACTGCCTACATGGTCTGGATCGACGGCGAATCCCGGGTCCTTATCGACGCGGGATCCGGGGCCTTCCTGCGTTTCGGCGAGATCGGCGCCGACTTCGGCCAGCTGGATTTCATCGGTCTCAGCCACTTCCACACCGACCATTCCGCCGACTTCCCGGCGCTGCTGAAATCCGGCTTCTTCTCGGATCGCTCCATGCCGCTGAGGGTAGCGGGGCCCTCGGGCAGCGACCGCTTCCCGGGCCTCGACGGTTTCCTCCAGGGCCTGCTGAGTGCCGAGACGGGGGCATACCGCTATCTCTCCGGCTATCTCGACGGTTCGGGCGGGCTGCCTGCCCTCGAAACCGTTGTGGTCCCGCGCGAATCCGATACGACTCGCGTGTTCGACAGCGAGGACGGTCTCGTGATCGACGCCATGCACGTGCCCCACGGCATCGTGCCGGCACTGGCATTCCGCGTGCGGGCCGGCGAAACCTCGATCGTGTTCGCGGGCGACCAGAACGGCTCGAAAGCCGCTTTCGTCGACTTCGCCCGGGAGGCCGACCTGCTGGTGATGCACATGGCCATCCCCGAGGGCATCGGCGGGGCCGCGAGCCGGCTGCACGCTACGCCCGGCGAGATCGGCCGGGTGGCCGCCCGTGCCGGGGCGCGCAAGCTGGTTCTCAGTCATTTCATGGCGCGCAGCCTGCGCGATCTGGACGGCAACATCGACCGGGTGCGGCAGCATTACGACGGGCCCGTGATTGCGGCCGACGATCTCGATTGCTTTTCCTTGCCCTGAGCGCCGGCGCCGCGTCCGAACCGAAGGGCCGGCGCCGTCAGACGATCTCCAGGCGCTGCGGATCGAGCCGCTGCGAGGCCGGCAACGGTTGCTCCACGCCGTCCAGCACCACCTCACGCTTGCGGGCGTTGCCACGCACCTCTCGCACCCGGCCGGGATTCACCAGATAGGACCGGTGGATCCGCGCACTGCCGGGTATCTGTTGCTGTAATTCGCCGAGGGTCAGACGTAACAGCCGCGAGTCGTCGCCTTGCGGGCCGGCCAGATGGATGGCGACGTAATTCTGCCTGGCCTCGGCGTAGAGGAATTCGCCCATGGCGAAATCGAGGCGCTCGTCCCGGCCCTCGCCCCGAACGCGAATGCGGTCGCGGGCCGCCGGCTCCGGCTCCGGGAAGCGGGTGGCGAGGAACCAGGCCAGCAGGATACCGGTGGGCAGCAGCACGGGCAGGCCGGGCAGCGCGAAGCTGATCATGTAGTCCGCCCAGTAGCCGAACGAGGGCCTGATGTCGTTGATGACGCGGATGTTGTAGAGCCAGTTGGCGGTGGAGATGGCGACGATGAGCACGCTGCGGGTCACGAGTTCGTTCGCGAGCCACCAGCGCCGGCCCTGCCACCGGTAGACCTGCCGGTCTACGGCGTGCAGGGCCAGGAACGGCAGCAGAAAGCACAGCGCATAGCCGGACAGGCGCAGGGTGCGCCAGGGCGCCTCGTAGTCTGCGGTGCCGAAGGGTTCCAGCAGCAGGGTTACCGCCACCGACAGCACGCCGAGCGCTGCCCCGAGGATGGCGATATTGCGCCAGCCGAGCACGAACGGGATGCGGCGCAGCAGGAACGACCGGACCAGGCGCAAACGGCCGCCCGGGGAGTCGCTATTGCGGCTCATGATCGTCCCACCGTGCTTCCTTTCCGTCCCGAATTCTTCACGTGCGTCACTGATCTACGCTTTTTAATCACATCGAACAACGAGTTATGAGCCGCGCCGCTAACATCCCGGCCTTCCGATAACCGGGGAGTGACAATGTCGAAATTCAACTGGCGTAACACGTTACTGATCCTGTCTTCCGGTCTCATCCTGTGGCTGCTGCTCGCGCCGCCGCGGGTCGTGACGGAACTTCGTTTCGTCGCCCGGCATGCGGCGCTGGCCACGACCGTCGTGGCCAATGATCTCTGTTATGGCATCTTCCTGCAGGGCCGGACGGAAGATGATATCCGCCGGGCCGAACTGGGCCCATACCTGGATCCCCGCCTGTCCTGGGTGCGGGCCGAGGTGGACCGGGAGGGCCGTGAAGTGCGGGCCCGTTTCTTCGGCCTGTTTCCGGCGCGGGTCTCCCAGCGCGCCGACGGCAGCTGCATTCGGGGCGACGGCCGGATAGATGAATTCGGCATGCGGGTGAGGACGGGCGTCGCGGCCGATCCGCGCCCCTGGCCCGAAGGTGACGGCCTGTATCCGGAGCCCGAGCGCCTGGTGCCCGACTACGAGGCACTCGAGGCGGCCGTGGCCGCGGAGTTTCTGCCCACCGAGTCGGGCATTGATCGGGGCACCCGCTCGGTACTGGTCGTGCATCGCGGCAGGCTGGTGTACGAGCGGCACGCGCCGGGCTGGGACCGCTTCGCGCCACAGAACGGGCGCTCCATGACCAAGGTGCTGCCGAGCATACTGGCAGGCATGATGGCGGCTGACCGACGCATCGGCCTGGAGGACGAAGGGCTGCGCCCCGAATGGACCGACGAACGCGCCGGCATCCGGCTGAAGCACCTGTTGCGCATGCAGAGCGGCCTGGAGTTCAGCGAGGCCAACGGTCCGGGCGACAGCGCGACGGCGACGCTGATGGCGCCCGGCGCGAGCGATTTCGCCGCGGGGAAACCGCTGGCGCATCCGCCCGGGGAGGTATTCAACTATGCCGCCGGCGACGCCGAGCTGGCGATCGCGGTCGTGCAGGCCGCCTCGGGGCTGGATGACGACGCCTGGGCACGCTATCCCTATGAGGCGCTGTTCGAACCGCTGGGCATGCGCCGGGTGGTGCTGGATCGGGACCCGTCCGGGCAGTTCATCGTCTCCACCGCGATGCATGCCGCGGCCGTGGACTGGGCCCGGCTCGGGCTCTTCCTGGCCCGCGACGGGGTGTGGGGCGGGCGCAGACTGCTGCCGCCGGGCTGGGTGGACTTCATCCGGACGCCGTCGCCGGAGTCGAAATGCAACTATGGCGCCATGGTCTGGATCCGGGGCGGCTGCAACGGCGGGAAGCCCTCGCCGGTGTTCGAGCTGTCGGGGTTCATGGGCCAGGGAGTGACCATCGTGCCGGAATCGGAGACGATTGTCGTGCGCACCGGTTTCGGTCCCTGGATCATGGGCGACCTGCTCGAGCGCATCTTCCCGGCGCTGGGCATCGAGGCGCCAACGCGGATGGCGATGGAGCGGCGCTGAATAACTTGTGCAGATGAATCCGGAGATCGAGAAATGACCCTCAACCAGATCACCATCCCCTGCGTGGACTACGCCCAATCCGTCGCCTTCTACCGTGCACTCGGCCTCGTCCAGATCGTCGACGCACCGCCGCGCTACGCTCGGTTCGAGAGCGAGAACGGCGAAGGCGCCACACTGTCGCTGCACGCCGTCGATCCGGCTGCCGTCCCGGCGGCCGGGACCGGCACCGTGATCTACTTCGATCACGAGTCCGCCGAGGCGCTGGATCGGCATGTGGAAGCACTGCGGGAGCAGGGCATGACCTTCGACACGACGCCGACGGAGCAGCGCTGGGGCTGGCGAGAGGCACGCCTCGCCGACCCGGCCGGCAATGAGGTCTGCCTGATGTTCGCTGGCGGGAACCGCCGGTTTCCTCCCTGGCGGATCTGACTCTGGCGCTCTTCGGAACGGGCCTGCGGCCAGTGGTCGAATTTCTCCGGGCTCGTTAAGATGCACGCCCGCACTCAGAGGCCCCTGCGTGGAAGCATTCCTCATATCCACCTTCTCGGTGGCGCTGGCCGAGATCGGCGACAGGACGCAGCTCCTGGCCCTCGTCCTCGCCGCCCGATTCCGCAAGCCCGCACCCATCATCGCCGGCATCCTGCTGGCGACGATCGCCAATCACTGGGTGGCGGCCGAGATCGGTGCGCTGATCGCCGACTGGCTGCCGCCGGAGGTCGGCCGCTGGCTGATCGCCGGCGCATTCATCCTGATGGGCCTGTGGGTCCTCGTTCCCGACAACGAGGACGATGCAGCCGCCCGCTATCCCTACGGCGCCTTCCTGACGACGCTGATCGCCTTCTTCCTGGTGGAGATCGGGGACAAGACGCAGATTGCGACCGTCGTGCTCGCCGCGCAATTCGAGGCGGTCTGGCTCGTCGTGGCGGGCACGACGATCGGCATGCTGGCGGCCAACGTGCCGGTGGTGCTGCTGGGGCACTTCAGCGCCGACCGTTTGCCAATGCGTCTCATTAACGCAATCGCTGCCGCCGTGTTCATCGCGATCGGCGTAGTGGTGCTGTTCAGCGGCCCGTCCTGAGCGGTCCGGCCCTTCGGTCCGATCCAAAGGGCCGGACCAAAGGGAGCATATGCTACCCTTCCGTCGCGCTTTCAACGGCAATGGAGGATGCTATGACTACTCGAAATTTGCTGCTCGCGTCCGCAGCTACCGCAGTGCTGGCCGGTTGCGCCGGTGGCGAAACCACCCAGTGCACCACGGAGCCGCGCTCGGCCTGGCAGGATGCCGATGCGTTCCAGCAGAACCTGATCGACCAGGGCTACAAGATCAACGCCTTCAAGGTCACCGAAGGCAACTGCTACGAGATCTACGGGTTCGACCCGCAGCAGACGAAGGTGGAGATTTACTTCAACCCGGTCGACGGCAGCGTGGTCAAGCGGGAAGAAGGCTGATCCGTTGACCCGGTCGGAGTCCGTTGCAATCTGGGATCCGGTCGTGCGGATCTTCCACTGGACGCTGGCCGCAATCGTCCTCGCCAATTACTGGCTGACCGAGCCGGGTGAAGACGTCCACACCTGGCTCGGCTATACCGCGGCGGCGGGCGTACTGGGGCGCATCTTCTGGGGCTTCCTGGGCACGAAGCATGCCCGCTTCGCCGACTTTCCCGTCAGTCGGGCCCGTATACGCAGTCACTTGCGAGAACTGGCTGCGCGCCGGCTCCCTGCCGATTCGGGCCACAACCCGTTCGGCGCGGTCATGATCTACCTGGTGTTTCTGCTGGTGGCCGTGCTGGCGTGCACCGGCTGGCTGCACGAGGAAGTCGATGCGCTGTACGGCAACGAGCTGCTGCAGCAAGTGCACGCCTATGCGGCGCACACCCTGTGGATAGGCGCCCTGATACATGTCGCGGCCGTCTTTATCGTGCAATACGTCGGCCGCATCGAACTGGTGCGCCCGATGATCACCGGGCGGCGGCGGCTGAGGCCGCAGGGCTCAGTCCGGCCTAATCCGAATCCGTGATCGCCCGTCGCACGGTGTCGAGGGACGGATAGGCCTGGGCGGGTGCCCGGTTGAATCGTTCCTGTAATGCCCTGCGCTGAATCTGATCTACGAGATCGACTGCGGAGAACGCGGCTTCGAAGGAGTCGACTGATCCGGCTCCGTGTCTGCTCTCTGGATTCTGATTCTTCATTGTTATCACGCCGGTGATTCGGTCCGAGAGTAGTCCAGTTTTCCCGCCCAGAAAATGGGGGTATTCCGCGGGGGTCGGCAACCTGCTGTTTTTGCGGTTTTCTGCCCTTCCCGGGCCGTTTCCGGTAACCCGTTCGTAACCGAGAAGGGGCAGATTCTCCGCGAACGGGCGCCAGAGCCGGCCATCGGTCGCGCGGGCTCTGCATATGCGCCGGGCGATATAACGCGATAACAACAAATACGTTCCCGGTCTCGCGAAGACTCCTTATCGTGCACCCTCGGCCGGCCACGCTGGTCGTCGGGTAAGTGTCAACAGGAGGCGGGAGCCCATGACCGGAGTCGCAGCAGATCGGATAGAGCCGCCACTCACGGACGAGCGCCGGGAACGGCTGCAGGCGGCGGTGGCCGATCTTTCGGAGACGCAGCTGACCTGGGCCAGCGGCTATCTGGCGGGGCTTGCCGCCGCCGGGCGCGAGGTAAATCCCGCCGCGGCGCCATCGGCCGGCGCCGGGGCAGACGCCCGGCAGCGGCTGACTGTCCTCTACGGCTCGCAGACCGGGAACGGGCGGCGCATTGCCGAGGCGGTGCAGGCCGAGGCGGCCGCCCGTGGCCTGGCCTCCCGCGCCGTCAGCATGGCGGACTACCGCCCGGCCGAGCTGCGCCGGGAGACGCTGCTAGCGGTCGTCGTCAGCACCCACGGCGAGGGCGATCCGCCGGACGACGCGGAGATGCTGTACGAGTACCTCTGCGGCCCGAAGGCGCCGAAGCTCGGATCGCTGCATTACAGCGTGCTGGCCCTCGGCGATTCGAGTTATGCGGAATTCTGCCGCACCGGGCGGGACTTCGACGAACGCCTGGCCGCACTCGGCGCCAGCCGCTACGGCGAGCGGGTGGACTGCGACGTGGATTACGAGGACCCGGCCGCCCGCTGGACCGATGCCGTCCTCGACGCGGCCCGTGAGCGACTGGACGAGCCGGCGCCGCGCCTGCATGCGGTGCCGTCCGAGCCGCCGCCGGCGGCGGCCGGTCCGGTCATGGCGGAGTTGGTCGCCAATCAGCGCATCACGGGCCGCGATTCCGACAAGCGTGTCCACCACGTCGAATTCGCCGTCGAAGGCCTGGCTTACGAGCCGGGCGACTCCGTAGCGCTGGTCACGCGCAACCCGTCGGCCGTCGTGGAGGCGGTGCTCGAGGCCGCCGGGCTCGACGGCGCCAGCACCCTCGGCGACGGCCGCACGCTCGCCGATGCGCTCTCCGCCGATTTCGAGATCACGAAGGCGAGTGCCGGTTTCCTGGAGCGGTACGCCGGCGCCGGCGGGGCGGGCGCGCTGGCCGAGCTGCTGGCGGACGGGCACCGCAAGGAACTGGCCGCCTACCTGGCCGACCGGCAGGTGATCGACGTATTGCACGACCACCCGGCGGAGCTGTCGGCAGACGAACTCGTGGCCTGCCTGCGGGGATTCAAGCCACGGCTTTATTCGATCGCCTCCAGTCCGCTCGCGAACCCGGACGAGGTGCACCTGACGGTGGCGGCCGTGGAGTACGACGCCTGGGGCCGGCGGCACTACGGCTCGGCGTCGACTGCACTCGCCGCGCTGGAGATCGGCGCGACGCTGGAGGCGCGTATCGAGCCGAATCCCCGCTTCCGACTGCCGGCGGATGCCTCCGCGCCCGTCATCATGATCGGCCCCGGCACCGGCGTGGCACCCTTCCGGGCTTTCCTGGAACACCGCGAGGCCGGCGGCGCGGACGGGCGGAACTGGCTGTTCTTCGGCGACCGCCGCTTCGCGAGCGACTTCCTGTATCAGATCGAATGGGCCCGCTTCCGCAAGCGCGGCGTGCTGGACCGCATGGACGTCGCGTTCTCGCGGGATCAGGCGGACAAGGTCTACGTCCAGCATCGCCTGCGCGAGCGCGCGCGGGATCTGTACGCCTGGCTGGAGGAGGGCGCCCACCTGTACGTGTGCGGCGACGCCGTCCGCATGGCACCGGACGTCCATGCCGCGCTGATCGACGTGGTCGCCGAGGCCGGCGGACGCAGCCCGGAGCAGGCCGGGGAGTATTTGAAGCAGCTGCGCCGCGCCGGCCGTTACCAGCGCGACGTCTACTGAGGAGGCGGGATGAGCGGCACACCTAGCGACGTCGAGAGGATCAAGGCGGGCAGCCGTCACTTGCGGGGCACTCTCGAGCGGAGCCTGGAGGACCGGCTGACCGGCGCGATCGCCGAGGACGACACCCAGCTGTCCAAGTTCCACGGCATCTACCAGCAGGACGACCGGGACGTGCGCAGCGAGCGGCGGCGCCAGCGGCTGGAGCCCGCGTACTCGTTCATGATCCGCGCCCGGGTGCCCGGCGGCGTCTGCACGCCCGGGCAGTGGCTGGCCATGGACGAACTCGCGCGGACCCACGCCAACGGCACGCTGCGCCTGACCACCCGTCAGGCCTTCCAGTTCCACGGCGTCATCAAGACCCGGCTGCGCGCAACCATCCGCGGCATCAACGAGTGCCTGCTGGATACGCTCGCCGCCTGCGGCGACGTCAATCGCAACGTGATGGCGGGGGTGAATCCCTGGCGCTCGGTGCTGCATGCGCGTGTGGCGGAACTGGCCCGAGAGGTCAGCGCCCACCTGACGCCGGCCACCGGCGCCTATCACGAGATCTGGCTGGACGGCGAGAAGCTCGAGTCCGACCGTGACGAATCCG
>CAYQZN010000061.1:0-12570 GCA_964421805.1 uncultured Woeseiaceae bacterium | reverse complement strand
GCCTGATCGCCTATTCGGCCATGTTCGGCCACATGACGGATATCGGCGGCAAGGTGCCGGGCTCGCTGCCCACCGACGCGCGTCAGATCTACGAGGAAGGCATCTGCGTGCCGCCGACCAAGATCTACAAGAAGGACGTGCTGCAGGAGGACGTGCTCGAGCTGATCCTGCACAACTGCCGCCTGCCGCACTGGAACCGCTCGGACTTCAATGCGATCGTCGCCGCCGTGCGCACGGCCGAGAAGCGCGTGATCGAGCTGGCCGACCGCTTCGGCGACGACATCCTGTACTCGGCGCTGGAGGATCTGCTGGACCGCAACAAGCGGGCGATGGGCAGGCTCATCAAGGATACCGTGCCGACGAAGAAGCAGGTGTTCGAGGACTATCTCTGCGACGACGGCCTCGGCATGGGCCCGTACAAGATCCGCTGCGCGATGTGGCGCGAGGGGAACAAGGTCATCTTCGACTTCGAAGGGACCGATCCGCAGTCCATCGGCTCGGTGAACTTCCTCCTGAACGAGGAGATGTTCAAGATGTTCTGCGGCGTGTACATGATCATGGTGTTCGACCCGCAGATCATGTTCAACGACGGCTTCTACGACCTGATGGAGGTGCGCATCCCCGACGGCACCCTGCTGAAGCCGAAGAAGCCGGCGGCGCTGTCCTGCCGTACCCATGCGCTGGGGCGTATCTTCGACGTGCTCGGCGGGCTGCTCGGCCAGGGTAACCCGGACTTCCTCTGCGCCGCCGGTTTCTCCGACAGCCCGCACTTCATGTATTCGGGCTACGACAGGAACGGCGAGTGGTATCAGCTCTACCAGATCGGCTTCGGCGGCGTGCCGGGCAAGCCGTCGGGCGACGGCCCGGACGGCCATTCGCTGTGGCCGAGCTTCACCAACGTGCCGAACGAGTTCCTGGAGAGCTATTTCCCGCTGCGCATCGACGTCTACGAGACCATCCCGGACAGCGGCGGCCCGGGTTTCCACCGCGGCGGCAATGCGCTGCGGGTGGGCTATCGTTTCCTCGAGGACGGCGAGATCTCCATCCATGACGACCGCTGGCTGACCTACCCCTGGGGCGTCAACGGCGGGCTGCCCGGCCAGCGCAGCCAGAAGGTCCTGATGCGCGCCGACGGCAGCCAGGAACTGCTGCAGTCGAAATGCGACCGGATCGAGGTGCGCGAGGGCGATCTGCTCTATTTCGACACCTGGGGCGGCGGCGGCTGGGGCGATCCCCTGGAGCGTCCCGCCGACCAGGTCGCGGCCGACGTGGATGCGGGTCTGGTGACCGTGGACGGAGCGCGGCGCTATGGCGTCGTCGTGAATGCCGACCGCAGCGTGGACGAGAAGAAGACGAAGGCCCTGCGTGCGCGCATGGCGAAGAAGCGCGGTGCCACTCAGCTGTTCGACAAGGGCGGCACCATCGAGGAGTTGAAGAAGCGCTGCAAGCGCGAGACGGGCCTGAATCCGCCGCGCCAGCCCGAGTTCAAGACCTGGGTGAAGGCCGACAACCGGGCGCAGGCGAAGAAGAAAAAGGGCGGCCGCAAGTCGAAGGCGGCCTGACGGCCGTCCCGATCCTCGGCGGCGTCAGACGGCGATGGCGAAAATCGGCTTCGTGACGCCGAGGAAGCCGGCCAGAAACAGGAGGCCGTAGAGGGAATAGACATAGCGCAGGGCGTGGTCGATGGCGCCGCCGATGCGGGTCTCCAGGGCGGGTGAGCTGCCGGATTGTGCCAGCTCGCCCATCGCGGGTATCAGCGGCAGGAAGGCGCGGTCGATGCCGATGGCGGCGAGACACACGAGCGCGTAGAGGCCGATCTTCAGCGCGAGCCAGCCGGGTACGGCCGCCTCGCTGCCGGCGGCGAGCAGCCACAGGGCCGCCAGGCCGCACGCCAGGGCCACGGCGACCAGCCAGACGCGCTGTGCGGTCGCGAGCAGGCCCTGAACCGGCTTGCCCTCTGCGGCTACCAGTGCGAGGGTCAGGGTCAGCCACAGGGCCGTGAGCGCCCACAGCAGGGCGAGAGCCCAGCCGGGGATCGGAAGCGTGCCGCCGAGGTAGCCCAGCGTCGCGCCGACGGCGAACATGAGACTGAAGGCGATCCGGGGCAGGAGGTCGATCCGGAGCGCCAGATCGAGCAGCGTAAGCCGCTCGGCAGGGCTCAGGGCCGCATCGCGGACGCGGCGGGCGGCCAGCAGCACGCCGAGGTCGGTGCCGAGCCAGAAGACGAGTAGCAGGATATGCAGATAGTCCAGCAGGCCGTACATCGTGATGCCGCTCAATGGGGTACTCCCGTTGCCGCCGTGGTTGTCTCGTTGGCGATCTTAGCCGGGGGGAGGGCAGCGTGAAAGCCGTCGAGAAAGCCTACACCGCGGTCCGGGACGGCATCGTGTCGGGCAAATACGCGCCGGGCACGCGCATTACCGAGCAGGAGGTGGCCGAGCTGGCGGGCGTCAGCCGCACGCCCGTGCGCGAGGCGTTGCGCCAGCTGAACGTCGAGGGACTGCTGGAATTCGTGCCGAATCAGGGCGCCGTCGTCACCAGCTGGTCCGAGCGGGAACTGGACGAGATCTTCGACCTGCGCGCGGTGCTGGAGTCCTTCGCCGCCGCCCAGGCCGCACGGCACGCCGATGCGCAGACGGTGGCCCGCCTGCGCTCGCTGGCCGAGCAGCAGGTGCAGGCCTCCCGGCAGCGCAAGCCGGGCTATCCCGCGCGCATCAGCGAGCTCAACGATCGCTTCCATCACGAGATCGCCGAGGCCGGTGGTAACCGGCTGCTGCGCAACATCCTCACCACGCTGACCCAGTCCGCGCTGGTCACGCTGACCTTCCGCAACTACGACACCGAGTCGCTGGTCCGCAGCGCCCAGCACCACCTCGAACTGGTGGCGGCCATCGAGGCCCGCGATCCCGACTGGGCCGCCTCGGTCATGCGCAGCCACATCCTGGCCGCACGCCGTGTATTCGGTCTGGCGCCGCGGGAGAAAGCCGCAAGTTAGCGGCCGGTCGGTTCAAACCGCGCGGTGGGCGGCGTGGTACTCCCGGTTCGGCATCATGTCCACCGCCGTGGCCATCCGGTTGCTCATATTGAAAAACGAGGCGACGGCGGCGATGTCCCAGATATCGCGTTCGCCGAATCCGTAGCTGCGCAGCTCCTCCCGGTCCTCGTCCACGATCTGCTGGGGCGTCACCGTGAGTTTCCAGGCGAAATCGAGCATGGCCCGTGCACGCGGCTCGAGCGGGGCGACCCGGTAGTTCATGACGAGCATCTCGCCGAGTTCGGGGTCCCCGGACATCTCCCGCACCGCCGCCCCGTGGGCGACCAGGCAGTAATAGCAGTGGTTGGCTGACGAGACGACGACGGCGATCATCTCGCGCTCCAGGGGCGTGAGGCCGGACTCCTCCAGCATCAGGTCGTTGTAGAAGCCGGCGAAGGCGCGCAGCTGGTCCTGGTCGAAGCTGTGGGCTTTCAGCACGTTCGGCACCATGCCGAGCTTGTCCTCGCAGACCCGGAAATATTTGGCCATGTCGGCGTCCAGGTCGGCGGGGTCCGGCAGTTCGATATTCAGGGCGATGACGTAATCGGGCTGTGGCATGTTCTTCCTTCCTCTGTCGTTCGGGCGCGTCGGCGCTGGCGTCGGGGCTGGCGATGGCGATGGCGTTGGCGTTGGCGATGGCTAGGGCCGCCCCGCCGCCTGCAGACTCTCCCATTCCCGTTTGCCTTCCTGCACCAGGCGGTAGATCTCCCCGGCCTGTCCGCCGACGCGCTCGAGCAGCGTCTCGTGGGTGCCGGCCAGTGCGGCGCGCCAGCGTTGCCGCTGTTCCTCGTCCAGCCGGTGGACCTTCACCGACTGGGCCGGGAGTTGCCCGGTCAGGATGTCCGCGAGCACCCGCCGCACGTCGTCCCGGCTGTACTGCAGCGGGTCCAGGGAGCTCATGATCACTTCCTGCTTGCGCCCGGACAGTGCGCGGAACCAGGTCCGGTTGGCGACGATGAGTCCGGTATCGAAGGCGTGACGGGTCAGCGTCAGGTGCTTGGCCTCACGGGAGATGCCGGCGATGGCATACATGCCGGTGCCGCTCTGACCGCTCTCGATCAGGCCGGTCTGGAGCGACGGGATCACCTCCGAGAAAGTGACCGGGGTACTGTCGGCGCCGATGGCCTCGGTAAAGACCTGGGAGCCGATCGCGTTGGAGGCCCGCATCGGCCGGTCCCGGGCGTCTTCCGGCGTGATGATGGGCGTCAGTCCGTAGATGTGCGTCCAGCCGACCTCGGCCCACTGCAGCAGCTCCATGCCTTTCGCCGCGAACAGCTCACGGAAGGCGGGCGTCAGATAATTGTCGATGACGAAGTCGATCTCGCCGACCGAGTCGAACAGATAGGGCGCGAGCAGGACGTTCAGCTCGGGTACTACGACGGCCAGGCCCTGCAGGGAGAAGCCGCCGATGTGGACGCGGCCGCGGCGCAGACTGGAGAGCATGGTCTCCTCGCTGCCGAGCTGGCCGGTGACGAACATATCGAGCTCGAGCGCCGTGTCGTTTCTGGCCTCGAACCGCTCCTCGAAGCGCAGCCAGCCTTCGTGCCACGGCGTGCCCGGCGGACTCAGGGCCGTGACCCGCAACCGTGAGGTATCCGGCGTGCTCTCGCCGCAGCCCGCCGCGAGGCTCAGCAAGAGCGCCAGGGTGACGCCGAGAACGCCCGGGCGTACCCGTTTCACGCCGCCTCCATCCCGCGTGCGACGGCCGGCCGGCTGCCGACGCCGGCCGCCCAGCGACGGATGTTCGGGTAGTCCTCGAGCCTGCGGGGCAGCCGGTTGGCGGAGTTGGCGGCGGTGGGGTAGGCGAGTACGTCGGCAATGCTGTACTCGTCGCCTGCCAGGTATTCCGACTGGCCCAGCCGCTCCTCCACGATGCCGAGCATGCGCGCGATCTGGCTGTGCAGGAATTCGTGCACCTGCACGTCCTTCGTCCCCACCAGTTCCTCCAGCAGGAACTGATTGGCGAATACGTGGCCGAGATCGGTGGCGGCGAAGCCGGCCCACTGCAGCACCGTATAGCGCCCGGGCCCGGCGCCGGGCAACAGCCGGCCGCTGCATTCCGCTGCGTAGATTGCCACCGGCAGCGTGCCGTAGATCACCCGGCCCGCATCGTCCTCTCCGGGCTCGATGAAGGGGATCCGTCCCACCGGATTCAGCGCCAGCACCGAAGCGTCGAGGTGTTCCCCGGCGGCGAGATCGAGTAGGCGGGTCCGGTAATCGAGGCCTGCCTCTTCGAGCGCGATGGCGGCTTTCTGACCGTTGGCCGTGGCGGCCGTGTAGAGGGTGATCATCGTTTTCTCGTCGGTTCCGCGGCGAATCCCGTTGTCCGTGCAATGGTACGCCACGGCAGGCACCCGTGCAGCCGGCCGGCGCCATTCGCACTCGCCGACCGGACTCTGCGATACTCGGCCCGCGGGGCGATGCCGCGCACGGGACGGTACGGACAGGAGCATGAAGTTGCCAGTGCTGAAATGCCCGGGCCGCGGGGACGGGACGTGAAAGACCTGCTGGCCTCGCTGCATCGCGTCGAGCGGACCATCGTGATCATTGCCTTCATCGGCATGGCAGGCGTCGTTTTCGCCGACGTGCTGGCCCGGGAGGTCACCGGCATCGGACTGCCCTGGGCACGCCAGGTCGGCGTCTATTTCAACATCGTCGTCGTCATGTTCGGGATCGGGCTGGCCTCGGCCAGCGGGTCGCATCTGCGGCCCCGTTTCGCGGACGCATGGCTGCCGGCGCGCTGGGAATTCCAGCTCGCGTTCCTGCAGCACGCGCTGTTCGCGCTCTTCTGCCTGGCCTTCGCCGTCGTGGCGACCGATATGGTGATCACCAGCGTCCGGCTCGACGAGCGCTCGGAGATTCTGCGCCTGCCCGTATGGCCCATCCAGGCGGTGATCCCCCTCGTATTCGGGATCGCGGCGCTGCGCCACGGCATCTACGCCGTGCGTCCGGAGCTCAGGCCGACGTCGCCGGCAACCGGCATGGACGAGAGCTGACATGGGCGCGCTCTGGCTGCTCGCACTCGTCCTCGTGCTGCTGGCGCTGCGGCAGAACCTGCTGGTCATCCTCGGCACCGCCGTCGCCTATCTCTACCTCTTCTACACCGAAGACGAACTCAGTTTCATCGTGCTCGACGCCTGGGGCGCGCTGAACAAGGAAGTCCTGCTGTCGATACCGCTGTTCATCCTGGCCGGCAACATCATGGCCAAGGGCGGCATGGCGCTGCGCCTGGTGCGGCTGGTCAAGGCCCTCACGGGACCCGTGCCCGGCGGCCTGGCCATTGCCACCGTGCTCTCGTGTGCCATCTTCGCGGCCATCTCCGGTTCGGGCACGGTCACGCTGCTGGCGGTGGGCGCGGTGATGTATCCGGCGCTGCTGCAGGCCGGCTACGACAAGCGGTTCTCGCTGGGCGCGCTGACCTCGGCCGGCACGCTGGGCATCATCGTGCCGCCGTCGATTCCGCTCATCCTGTACGGGGTGATGACGCAGACCTCGATCGCCGATCTGTTCATCGCCGGGCTCGGCCCGGCGTTGCTGCTGACCGCACTGATGGCGGCCTATGCGGTGGCCGTGAACTGGCGTCGCGACCGCCAGCCCCTGGTGTATGCCGAGGTGCGCGAGGCCGCCTGGCACGGCTTGCTGGCGTTGCTCATGCCGGTGATCATTCTGGGCGGCATCTACACGGGCCACTTCACGGCCACGGAATCCGCCGCCGTCGCCGTCGTCTACGCGCTGCTGGTGGAGGTGCTGGTGCATCGGCAACTCGGCCTCAGGGACGTCGCCGAGGTGATGGCGGACACCGGACGCCTGCTGGGTGGGCTGTTCCCGGTGCTGATGCTGGCGCTGGCGCTGAACGTATTCTTCACCTACCAGAAAGTGCCGGAGCACCTCGTGGAGTGGCTCGGCGGACAGATCGACAGTCGGGTGGCTTTCCTGCTGATCGTCAACGTCTTCCTGCTGATCGTCGGCTGCGTCATGGATATCGGCTCGGCCATACTGATCCTCGCGCCGATGCTGATGCCGCTGGCTGCTGCGCAAGGCATCGATCCCGTGCACTTCGGCATCATCATGGTGGTCAATCTGGAGATCGGCTACCTGACGCCGCCGCTGGGCCTGAACCTGATCGTGGCACTCGGGGCATTCCGGGAGAACTTCTGGCTCATCTGCCGGGCGGTGGTGCCGTTCCTTCTGTTGATGCTCGTCGGTCTGTCGGTGGTATCCTTCTGGCCCGAGTTGTCCCTGTTCCTCATCGATGACTGAGAGCCGGGACGGCCGCGAAGAAAAATCAGCGGCGGTGTCTGCGAATATCGCCGCATAACGGTTTGCAGAGAGGAGAGAGCAAATGGCTATCAGTCCCGGAGAACGCATGCCGGAGGGAGAGTTCGGCGTAATGACGTCGGAAGGCCCCGGACAGATGACGAGCGACGAGTTGTTCGGCGGCAAGAAGGTGGTGCTGTTCGCCGTGCCGGGCGCCTTCACGCCCACCTGTTCCATGAACCACCTGCCCGGGTACGTCGAGCATGCCGCGGAATTTGCCGGCAAGGGCGTCGATACCATCGCCTGCATGTCGGTCAACGACGCCTTCGTGATGGGGGCCTGGGGCAAGGACCGCGGCGTCGGCGACAAGGTGCTGATGCTTGCGGACGGCAACGGCGACTACACGCGGAAACTCGGTCTCGAACTCGATGCCAGCGGATTCGGCATGGGGCAGCGCAGCCAGCGTTTCGCCATCCTGGTCGATGACGGCGTGGCGAAAGTGGTCAACGTCGAGGCGCCCGGGCAGTTCGAGGTGAGTTCGGCAGAGACGATGCTGGCGGCGGTCTGAGCACGACGAAGTGACCGCGTCCGTCAACCGCCGGGTCGTCCTCGCGCGCGTCCCGGAGGGCGTCCCGGTGCCGGACGACTTCCGCCTGACCGAGTCCGAGCTGCCGGAAGCCGGTCCGGGGCAGGTGGTTTCGCGCACGCTCTGGCTGTCTTTGGACCCGTACGTGCGCGGCGTGATCTCCGGCCGGCACATCTCCGCCGACAAGGTCGGGCCGGGCGACGTGGTGGTGGGCAGCACCGTATCGGAGATCGTGGCGTCCCGCCATCCGGACTACCGACCCGGAGTGCTGGTCGCCGATCGCAATGGCTGGCAGGAGTACGGCCTGTCTGACGGGCAGGGCATGCGCGTGCTGGAAGCGGACGGGCCGCCGCCGTCGCTGGCGCTGGGCATCCTGGGCATGCCCGGGCTGACCGCCTGGGCCGGGCTGAGATTCCTGGCCCGTCCCGCGGCCGGCGAAACGGTGGTGGTGTCCGCGGCGGCGGGTCCGGTCGGCAGCATGGTCGGCCAGATCGCCCGCCTGAGCGGCGCGCGGGCGGTCGGCATCGCGGGCTCGGCCGAGAAGTGCGAACTGGTGACCGGCACCTTCGGCTTCGACGAGTGCATCGACTACCGGCGGGAGGATCTGCGCGAACGCCTCGCGACCGCCTGCCCGGACGGCATCGACGTGTATTTCGACAACGTCGCCGGCGACACCCTGGCCGCAGTGATGGGCAATCTGGCGCTCGGCGCGCGCATCGTGCTGTGCGGCATGATCGACCAGTACAATCGCAGCGGCGGACCGCCGCCCGGGCCGAACCTCGGACCGGTGATCGCCGCCCGGGCCCATATCCACGGGCTCGTGGTCTACGACTACTACGACCGCCGGGACGAGTTCGCGGCGGAGGCGGGGGCCTGGCACCGGGACGGTCTGATCCGGGCGCGGGAGGACGTCACGGACGGGCTGGAGAATGCGCCTGAGGCATTCTGTCGCCTGATGCGGGGCGAGAACGTGGGCAAGGCCCTGGTCAGAGTGGCGGAGACAGGCTGATGCTCTACGACCTGCTGGTGCTGGCCCACGTGATCCTGTTCGCCTACTGGCTGGGCGGCGACCTCGGCGTATTCTACGCCAGCCGCTTCGTCTCGAATCCCGATCTCGGACGGGAGGCGCGCAAGACCGCGGCGGCCATCATGCTGGCGGTCGACATGTCGCCACGCATCTGCATGGTGCTCATCCTGCCCACCGGCCTGCACCTGGCCGCGATCCGCCAGCAGTTACCCCTGTCCGATTCAGCGCTGGCCCTGATGTGGGTCGCCGCGTTCGTCTGGCTGGCGCTGGTGCTGGCGGTGCACTTCGTGCATGTGCCGCCGGCGGCACGCATACTCCAGCGCACGGATTTCGGGCTGCGCCTCGTGGTTATCGCCGCCACGGCCGGGGCTGCCGTGTGGCACCTCGTGGATCCCGGCTGGATCCGCGGCGACTGGATCGCGCTGAAACTCCTCCTCTTCGCCGTCACGGTGGGCTGCGGGCTGGCGATCCGTATCGCGCTGAAGCCCTTCGGCCCAGCGTTCGCCAGCCTGATGGAGGGGGGGTCCCGGCCGGCGACCGAAGGGGCCATCCAGCGCAGCCTTACCCGGGCGCGCCCCTTCGTCATCGCGATCTGGATCGCGCTGGTGCTCGAGGCGGCGCTCGGGATCTTCCAGCGGCCGGTCTAGCGCCGGCCGGCAGGCCCGGCCGCTCGGATGAGCGGAAAGGGACGCGGCGGACAGCGATGCCCGCCGCACCCGCGGCCGATCAGCCGCCCAGCTGCTCCTCGAGCTCCGGGATGGCCTTGAACAGGTCGGCCACCAGGCCGATGTCCGCCACCTCGAAGATGGGTGCGTCCTCGTCCTTGTTGATGGCGACGATGGTGCCGGCGTCCTTGATGCCGGTGAGATGCTGGATGGCGCCCGAGATGCCGATGGCGATGTAGAGTTCCGGCGCAATGATCTTGCCGGTCTGTCCCACCTGCAGCTCGTTGGGCACGTAACCCGCGTCCACGGCGGCCCGGGAGGCACCCACGGCCGCGCCGAGCTTGTCCGCCAGCTTGAAGATGATCTCGAAGCTCTCCTCGCTGCCGAGCGCCCGGCCGCCGGACACCACCCGCGGGGCGGTGGCCAGATCCGGCCGGTCCGACGAGCCGGCCTGGAGCTCCAGCCAGCGGGTATGCGTGGGCAGCTCTGCGCTGACCGAGGCCGCCTCGACCGCGGCGCTGCCGCCGTCGGCCGCCGCCTGGTAGGAGGCTGCACGCACCGTGGCCACCAGCGTCTTGTCCTCCGGCGCCTTCACCGTAATGATGGCGTTGCCGGCGTAGATGGGCCGCTTGAACTCGTACGGCCCCAGCACCTCCATGACGTCCGAGATCTGGTTCACGCCGAGCAGCGCGGCCGCGCGGGGCATGAGGTCCTTGCCGAAACTGGTGGAAGGGCCGAACACGTGGGTGTAACCGTCGGCGAGTTCGGCGACCTGCGGCGCCAGGACCGCGCCGAGTGCATGTTCGCTGGCGTCGTTCTCGACCGTCAGCACCTTAGCCACACCGTCGATGGCCGCCGCCTGTTGCGCCACGGCGGAGGCGTCCTTCGCGAACACGGCGACGTGGATCTCGGCGCCCTCGATGCCGGCGGCGCATTTCACGCACTTCGGCGTGCTCGGGTTCAGGGATTGCCCGTCGTGTTCCGCAATGATCAGTACTTTAGCCATCAGACCAGCCCCTTTTCCTTCAGTGCATTTACGAGACCCGCGACGTCTTCCACCATGATGCCCTTCTGCCGCTGGGGCGGCGGTTCGTAGGCGGTGATCTCGAAGTCGGCTCCTACGCTGACCCCCAGGTCGTCGGTGCTCATGGTCTCGAGCGGCTTCTTCTTCGCCTTCATGATGTCCGGCAGCTTCACGTAGCGGGGTTCGTTCAGGCGCAGATCCGCGGTGACCACCGCCGGCAGGTCCACCTCGATCACCTCCAGCCCGACATCCACCTCGCGGGTGATCTTCGCCTTGCCGTCGGCAATCTCCAGGCCGGAGCAGAACGTGGCCTGGGGCCGGTCCCAGAGCGCAGCCAGCATCTGACCGGTCTGGTTGGCGTCGTTGTCGATGGCCTGCTTGCCGAGAATGACGAGCCCCGGCTCCTCCTTGTCGATGAGCGCCTTGAAGACCCTGGCGGCGCTGAGGGGATCGACGGCCTCGGCGGTCTCGACCAGGATGGCGCGGTCGGCGCCCATGGCGAGCCCGGTGCGCAGCTGCTGCTGGGCCTCGCCGGGTCCGATGGAGACCACCACGACTTCGCTCGCATCACCGCGCTCCCTGATGCGCAGCGCCTCCTCGAGCGCGATCTCGTCGAAGGGGTTGATGCTCATCTTCACCCCTTCGGTCTCCACGCCGCTGCCGTCCGATTTGACCCGGACGCGGACGTTGTAGTCCACGACCCGCTTCAGTCCTACCAGAATCTTGTCCACGAATACTTCTCCTCGGGGGTGCGTCCCCGCACCCTTGTTGGATGACACATGCAAACACGTTATTGTCACTGACCGACGCCGGAGTGACAAGGTGCTGCAATGCAGCGAAAACGGCAACCGTCGACCACCCGATGTCCGAAACCCCGCTCATAGCGCCGGCCGAACTCTCCGCCCTCGGGGCGGACGCCCGCCTGTGCGTCGTGGACTGCCGTTTCGTGCTGTCGGACCCGGACGCCGGGCGCAGGGCTTTCGGGGAAGGTCACCTGCCCGGGGCAGTCTACGCGCATCTCGACGACGATCTGGCCGGGCCTGTCACGCCGCTGAGCGGACGCCATCCGTTGCCGGACCCCGATGACTTCGCCGCCGTACTCGGCGCGTGGGGCATTCGTCCCGACACGCTGGTGGTGGCCTACGACGATGCCTCCGGTGCGCTCGCATCACGGCTGTGGTGGATGCTGGGCTGGGTCGGCCACGGCCGGCGCCGTGTCCTGGACGGCGGCATCGATGCCTGGCGCGCTGCCGGGCTGCCGTTGACCACCGCTGTACCGTCGCCGCCCCGTGCGCCGGCGTACCCGGTGCGGCTGCAGACGCAGAGGGTGGCCGGGACCGAAGCGGTGATCGAGGCGCTGGCGGCGGCAATCCCGGTGCTCGATGCGCGCTCCCGGGACCGCTTCCTCGGCCGGCAGGAACCGATCGACCCGGTCGCCGGGCACATCCCGGGATCGCTCAATCACCCGTTCTCCGCCAACCTGGCCGACGACGGGCGCTTCCTGCCCGCCGCCGAGCTGTCTGCCCGGCTCGCCGGCCTCGGCCTGGGCGAGGACGGCAACGCGGTCTCGCTGTGCGGCTCCGGGGTCACTGCCTGCCACACCATCCTCGCCGCCGCCGTGGCCGGACTGCCGGAGCCCCGCCTGTATCCTGGCAGCTGGAGCGAGTGGATCCGCGATCCGGATCGTCCGGTGGCCACCGGGCAGGACTGAACGGCGCGCACCGGGCGCCGGGAACCGGCGGCGCGCGCCGCTGTCTTATTTCTGCCACAGGGCGTCGATGCAGGCCAATTCCCGTTGCAAGAATCCTCTAGAAGATATGTTTTATCATATATTTATTATTCTTTTCTTATGTATTTTCGCAGTTTCTGTGGAGGCCGGGGAGAGCGGGGAAAGCCCGCCGGAGGCACTCCTCGAGCCCGCTAACGATTGCATCTTCGCGCGATCCGTCAGAGACTACACTCCGCTCGATCGGTCGC
>CAYQZN010000060.1:0-12657 GCA_964421805.1 uncultured Woeseiaceae bacterium | reverse complement strand
TGGTTATGACCGGCATTGGCCGGTGGTTATGACCGGCATCAGCCGGCGGCTATAGGCGGAAGCGGCCGGCGCCGGTCGGGCTCGATCAGGCGTTGGGCGCGATCCAGCCGTTGAGCCCGGCGACGATGAGGAAGAGGAACAGGACCACGGACAGGCCGATGCGCCAGGTGAGCGCCTTCACCAGACGGCCGGAGCCGTCCTTGTCGCTGACCAGGTAGAAGAGCCCGGAGCCGAGGCTCGCGATGATCCCGCCGAGGATCAGGATGACGAGAAGTTTCATAGGTTCGATATGTGGGCTGTCGTCGGACGCTCAAGTATAGCGGTCCGGTCGGGAGGCCGCCTTCCGGTCAGGCGATGTCGAGGAACGCGGCGGAACGCCGCAGGAGCGGGCGTGTCCATGGACAGGCGATGAGCGACGTCGATGACACGCGCAGGGAATTCCGGCCGGCGCTGGTGCCTACCCTGCTGGCCGCGGCGCTGATGCCGTTGCTGATCGGCCTGGGCGTCTGGCAGCTCTCGCGCTATGAATACAAGACGGGACTGGAGCAGGCCTACGCGGCCTCCGCCGAGCCCATCGCCGCCGACGCGGTGACCGGAGACGACGGGGACCGCTTCCGGCCGGTGACTGCACTGGGCCGTTACGACGCCGAGCGCCAGTTCCTGATCGACAATATGGTGAGCCGGGGCCGCAACGGGTTCTTCGTGATCACGCCGTTGCGGCTCGAAGGCGGCGGCGTGCTGCTGGTGAACCGGGGCTGGATCGCCCAGGATGCCCGTCGCCGGCCCGCCGCCGACATCGGGGTGGGCGAGGAGACACGGCGGATCGAAGGCCGCGTCGGCCACCTGCCGGTCGCAGGCCTCGACCTCGGCGGCGGCGACGTTGCCGCCGGGCCGTGGCCGTCGGTGCGGCAGTTCCCGGACATCCCGGAGCTGGCCGCAGCGCTGGCGGAACCCGTGGAGCCCTGGGTACTGCTGCTCTCGCCGCAGGCCGCCGACGGATTCCGGCGGGAGTGGGAGCCGGGCGGACTGCCTGCGACCCGGCACCTGGGTTACGCGGTGCAGTGGTTCGCGCTGGCAACGGCGCTGGCGGTGATCTACGTGGTGGTCAACGTCAGGCGGCGGCCGCGGGCCGCGCGTGACGACGACTCGCCGGGCCGCCGGCTAGGGCGAGACGACGGCCGAATGAACGAGCGGAAATGAACGAACAGGGCTGAACGAACAGGGCTGAACGAACAGAAATGAACGAACAGAAGCAGCGACGGCGCGGCCGCCTGCAATTCCTCCTGCTGGCGGTGATCTTCCTGGGGCCGCTGGCCCTGGCCATGTACCTCTACTACGGCGTGGACGAGTGGAGTCCGCCGGGTCAGACCAACCACGGCACGCTGATGGAGCCGGTGGTGGTACTGCCCGAGGTGCCGATCGAGACGCTGGCTGGCGAGAGCATCTCGCCGGAAGGATGGCGCCATCACTGGACCATGCTCTACGTGAACCCGGACTCCTGCGGCGAGACCTGCCGCCAGGAGATCATCAAGATCCGCCAGATCCGGCTGGCGCTGGGCGCGGAGGCCGACCGGGTGGAGCGGCTCTACCTCTCCGGCGAAGAGCCGCCGGGAGCGGACTGGCTGGAGCGCACCCAGGCCGGCCTGGTCAGCGCCGCACTCGACGACAACCCGGCACTGGCCGACGCGCTGCCGTCACGGGACGCGGCGATCTATTTCATCGACCCCCTCGGCAACCTGATTATGCGCTTCCCCACCGATGCGGACCCGGAAGACATCAAGGACGACCTGAAGAAGCTGCTGAAGATCTCGCGCATCGGATGAACCCCGGCACAGGACAACCAGGCCCATAAGGACAGGCTCATGAACAGAGCGGCAAGAATCTACCGCGTGCTCGTTCCGGCGGCGACCGTGCTGACCCTCTGCGTGGTCGTGCTCGGTGCCTGGGTGCGGCTCACCGACGCCGGCCTCGGCTGCCCGGACTGGCCCGGCTGCTACGGCACGCTGACCGTGCCGAAGACCGCCGAGCAGCTCGACTACGCCGCCGGCGCCTTCCCGGAGCGGCCGGTGGACCACGGCAAGGCCTGGCGGGAGATGATCCACCGCTACTTCGCGGGCGCGCTCGGCCTGATGATATTCGCCATCGCCGCGGCCGCCTGGGCCAACCGGCGTGACCCGGCGCAGCCGGTGCGCCTGCCCCTCGCGCTGGCAGGCGTCCTCGTCGCCCAGGCGCTGCTGGGCATGTGGACCGTGACGCTGCTGCTGAAGCCGTTCATCGTGACGCTGCACCTGCTGGGCGGCCTGACGACGCTGGGCCTGCTGTTCTGGCTGACGCTGGGCGTGCTCAGATCGGGGTCGGTCGGGCCGATGGTCAGCGCCCCGCGCCGGCTGCGCACGCTGGCGCTGGCCGGGCTCGTGCTGCTCGGCGTGCAGATCACCCTCGGCGGCTGGACCAGCACCAACTACGCCGCCCTGGCCTGCCCGGACTTCCCCACCTGCCAGACCCAGTGGTGGCCGGAGATGGATTTCGCCGAGGGCTTCCGGCCCTGGCACGGCCTCGGCATCGACTACGAGGGCGGCATCCTGGACAGCCCGGCACGCACCGCCATCCATTATGTCCATCGCATCGGCGCCCTGGTGATCACGGTAGTCCTAGGCGGCCTCGCGCTTGCGGCGCTGGGCGGCGGCCGCCCCCCGGCCCTGCGCCGGGCCGGGGCGTTCCTGCTGGGAGCGCTGGCAGTGCAGCTGGCGATCGGTATAGGTATCATTCACTATTCACTGCCGCTCTCACTCGCGACTGCCCACAACGCCGGCGCCGCCCTTCTGCTGCTGGCGCTGCTCAACTACAACCATCTGGTCCGGCATGCCGAACACTGACGCACAGACACTCGAGAGAAGCCGCCCCGTCAACTGGCGGGATTACTACGAGCTCACCAAGCCCCGCGTGGTGGCGCTGATCGTGTTCACCGCCATCGTCGGCATGTTCCTGGCCGTGCCGGGGCTGCCGGACCCGGTCGCACTCATCCTCGGCACGCTCGGCATCGGCCTGGCCTCGGCCGGTGCCGCCGCAGTGAATCAGATCCTGGACGCGCGCTTCGACGCGGTCATGGCCCGCACCCAGCACCGGCCGCTGCCCACCGGCACGGTCTCCGAACCCCAGGCGTTCGCCTTCGCCGGCGTGCTGTCGGCGGTTTCCATGCTCATTCTGTGGTTCGGGGTGAATCCCCTGACCGCGGTGCTGACCTTCTGCTCGCTGATCGGCTATGCCGTCGTCTACACGGTGTTCCTGAAGCATGCGACGCCCCAGAACATCGTCATCGGCGGCGCCGCCGGCGCCGCGCCCCCGGTGCTCGGCTGGACGGCCATCACCGGCGAGGTGCACGCCCACGCGCTGATCCTGTTCCTGATCATCTTCGTGTGGACGCCGCCCCACTTCTGGGCGCTGGCCATCGCCCGCAAGGACGAGTACGCGAAGGTGGGAATCCCTATGCTGCCGGTGTCCTACGGCGAGCAATTCACCCGGCTCTACGTGCTGCTCTACACCATCCTGCTGGTGATGGTCACGCTGCTGCCCTGGCTCACGGGCATGAGCGGCCCGCTCTATCTCGCCAGCGCGCTGGTGCTGGGCGGCGTGTTCCTCTGGTACGCCTGGCGCATGAAGGTCAGCGACGACCCGTCGCTGCCGATGCGCACCTTCTCCTGGTCCATCACCTATCTCATGGCGCTGTTCACGGCGCTGCTGATCGACCACTACCTGTTCTGAATCGGCATCCGTTATCCTCGGCGGCATGGCCGGGGAGAAAAACAGCGCGAGACTCGAGCCCGACGAGGTCGTCAGCGCGGTCTATTATCCGAACAAGGTGCGCCTCGTCGTCGCCACCATCTCGGGCAGCCTCGCCGGACTGGTCGTCGGCATCGGCGTGGCGCTGCTGCTGACCGGCGACGGGGCCGCCGGGCTCATCACGACGGCCGCCTCGGTCGTCCTGGGCGCTGCCATCTCCCTGTTCGGCTCGGTCAGCAACGCACGGCTGCGCTTCGGCGCAGACTGGGTGGAGGGGCCGGTGGAGGGCGGCGTCGGCTACGTCCTGATGTGGCGCGACGACATCGCCGCGCTGGAGGTCGTCGACCAGGACAAGCTGCGCCTCGCGCGCCGGGACGGCGAACGGCTGCTCGTCGATCTCGCCCATTACGAGTTCATGGATCAGCAGATGATCCGGATGCGGCTCACGTCCCTCGCGGGCGGGCGCACGTCCACGCCGCCGGAGACGCTGGTGCAGGAGTCGAAGCGGCATCGGCTCGGGTTCCGGCGCAAGAAAGAGCCGCGCTCGTCGGACCCCGAACGGACGCCATGAAGCAGATCGACTGGCAGGATTTCGAGCAGGTGGAACTCCGCGTGGGCACGGTCACCCGGGCGGAACCCTTCCCGGAGGCCCGCAAGCCGGCCTACAAGCTCACCGTGGATTTCGGCGCCGAGGTGGGCGTCAGGCGTTCTTCGGCCCGGATCACCGACCTGTACGAGCCCGAGGCGCTGGTGGGACGTCAGGTGCTGGCCGTGACCAACTTTCCGCCCAAGCAGATCGGCCCGTTCATGTCCGAGTGCCTGGTGACCGGCTTCGTGCAGGCGGACGGCAGCGTGGTGCTGGCGGTGCCCGACCGCCCGGTGGCAGACGGCAGCCGCCTGGCATGAGCGACCGGGAGAGCCGCGCGCGCATCGCCGCCCGCCTGCGCGATACCCAGCGCCGCCAGCAGCGCCGGGAACTCCTGCTCACCACGGCGGTTATCGTCGGCGGCGGCCTGCTGATCGCCGGCTGGAGTCTCGGCTGGTTCGCCACAGAGATCACCCTGGAGAGCTCTGACGGCCACTGGGCGGACCGGGAGTCGCTGGACGAGAGGCGCGACTACACGGACAGCGTGGCGCTGTTCATGCAGTACCGCATCGAATGCGGCGCGCCGGAGGCCGAACTCTACCGCGCCACCGCCAGGCCCTGGTGGAATCCGTTCCTCTGGCCGAGCCTGATCGCTGACGAAAAGTGGTCCATCCCCTACCGGGAGCCCCTGGGCCGGGCGGAGCCCACGGGCATTCCGGAGGTGAGCTGCACGCCCGTGCGGGGCGCCTGGGAACGGGCGGACCGCCAGGCCGACGCCTACCTGGAGTCGCTGTGAGCGGGCGGAGCGGAGAGAGGCGGGAGACGGTCGTCATCGGCGCCCGCTATTGCGGACCGCCGGAGTCGGGCAACGGCGGCTACAGCGCGGGGCTGCTGGGCATCCGCCTGCCGGGTACGCCCGAGGTGCGCCTGCACCGGCCGCCGCCCCTCGACCGGCCCCTGACGCTGCGCGCCGGCCGGGAGACCGGCGAACTCCTGGACGGCGAGACCGTTATCGCGAGCGCGCGGCCGGGCGCGATAGAGGGCGAACTGCCGCCGGCGCCGACGCTGGAGGAGGCCCGGGCGGCTTCGCGGGATTATCTCGGCTTCGAGGCCCACACCTTCTCGACCTGTTTCGTCTGCGGCCCGGCGCGCAGCCAGGCGGACGGCGGACTGTGCATCTACCCCGGCCCCCTTCCCGGCACGCACCGGGTGGCGGCCCCCTGGCAGCCGGCGGACGCGCTGGCCGACGGGTCCGGACACGTACAGCCCGTCTATCTCTGGTCGGCGCTGGACTGCCCCTCCGGCTTCGGCGCGATGGGGCGCAATCCGGCTCCCGTGGTCCTCGGCACCATAACGGTGCAGATCGCGGCGCCGCTGCCCGCCGGCCGACCCTGCATCGTCGCCGGCTGGCCCATCCGCACGGCCGGGCGCAAACATTACGCGGGATCGGCCATCTATACGGCGGACGGCGAACCCGTGGCCCGTGCCAGCACCATCTGGATTGCCCTCTGAGAACGCTCTCTGAGGGCGCCGGACGGCCCCGGCCGACACGACGATCCGGTTGCGGCGACGCCCGACACTGAAATCCCACGCCCGCCTCCGCTATAGTCGGGCGTTCGTTGCGCTGCCATCGGAGCCATCATCCCCCATCCCATGCTCACCATCCCGACGCGCCCCGGCCTCAACAGGATCGTCGTCCTGAATACGAAAGGCGGCTGCGGCAAGACCACGCTCGCGACCAATCTCGCCAGCCACTACGCCCTGCGTGGGCCGAGGCCGGCGCTGATGGACTGCGACCCCCAGGGCTCGGCCATCCGCTGGCTGGAACGCAGGCCGGCGGAGGCGCCGCCGGTGCACGGCATCGCCGCCTACAAACGCAATATGGCGGCGACGCAGAGCTGGCAGCTGCGCGTGCCCCAGGAGACGGAGACGCTGATCGTGGACTCGCCGGCCGGCCTGGACCGGGACGCGCTGCGGCAGCTGACCCGGGACGCCACCAGCCTGATCATCCCGGTGATGCCCTCGGCGATCGATATCCACGCCACGGCCCGGTTCATCGGTGAGCTGCTGATCGGCGCCGGCGTCGACCGGCGGCGCCGCAACGTGGCGGTGGTCGCGAACCGCATCCGCCGCAATACCCGCAGCTTCATCAAGCTGACGCGCTTCCTGGAATCGCTGGAGATCCCCGTCATCGCGGCGCTGCGCGACGTCCAGGCGTACGTGAGCGCGGCGGAAGACGGCATCGGCCTGTACGAGATGAAGCCCTACCGGGTCAGGAAGGACCTCGAGCACCTCGACCGCATCGTGGCCTGGCTGGACGGCTGGCGCTCCCGCGACCCCGGCGCAGGGACGCAAGAGCCCGGCCCGGGCGAGGCCGGAACGGCCACCACGGCGGTCTGCGACGGTCCCCGGTGGGCTGCGCCCGGGCCCGGACCCGACCCCGGGCCCCGGTAGCACTACGTAGTGCCGCGGCGCACGGGCGCGTGTTTCAATGGCCGCAGAGAAGGACGCAAGGAGGAGCCCCGTGAAACAGATCACCGAATCGTCGAAGAGCGTCGAGCAGGCCACCGCGGATCTGCAGGAGGCGGTGAAGAAACACGGCTTCGGCGTGCTGCACATCTACGACCTGAAGGCGACCCTGAAGGAAAAGGGAGCGCCCATCGAGAACGAGTGCCGCGTGCTGGAAGTATGTAACCCGCAGCAGGCGCAGAAGGTGCTGGCCAGCGACATGAGCATGAACATGGCGCTGCCCTGCCGGGTGTCCGTCTACGAGCAGGACGGCCGCACCCGCATCGGCCTGCTGAGCCCGAAGGAGATGCTGGGGCAACTGTCGGACCGGCCGGAGCTCGCGGACGTGGCCGCGGAGGTCGAGGCGGCCATGCAGCGCATGATCGAGGATGCAAAATAGGCCGGGCGCGACCGCCCCGCAGCAGCCGGAGCCCGAGCCGCAACCGGCAATAACCCTGCGGCGGCCGGAGCGGAGCATGGCCGGCGAATTCCTGACCGCCGTGCGGCTCAGCCGGGACCTGCACGGGCCCTGGGTGGTCGCGCCGGATTCCCTCGCCGGCTACCGGGCCTACCTCGACCGGCTGCAGCAGGGCAGCAACCTGGGCTACTTCGTGATGACGCCGGATCAGCGCATCGCCGGCGTCATCAACGTCAACGAGATCGTCTGGGGCGTGTTCCGCAGCGGTTACCTGGGCTATTACGCCTTCCTCCCCTGGACGGGTCGCGGCTACATGCGCGCCGGCATGCGCAAGGTCATCACCCGGGCGTTCCGGGTGCATCGGCTGCACCGTCTCGAGGCGAATATCCAGCCGGGCAACGAACCGTCCCGGCGGCTGGTCGGCGCCCTCGGCTTCCGGCTGGAGGGTTACTCCCCGCGCTATCTGAAGATCCGTGGGCGCTGGCGGGATCACGAGCGCTGGGCCATCACCCGCGAGGAGTGGCCGCCGGGATAGCGGAGCAGTGCTGGCGGCGGTCCCGTTCCGCGCCTATGCTGCTCCGGGGAGGGCCACGATGATGAGACTCGAGACCGAACGACTGCTGCTGCGGCTGCCCGGGGAACGCGACCTCGACGCGCTCGCCGGAATGCATGCCGACGAGGCGCACATGCGCTACATGGGAGGTCCGCTCGACCGGGAGGGGACCTGGCGGCAGATCGCATGGATGCTCGGCCACTGGCAGATTCGCGGTTACGGACTGTTCGCCGTGGAAGATCGGCGGGACGGCACCTTCCTCGGCCGCGTCGGTTTCATCCACCCCGAGGGCTGGCCCGGCTTCGAGATCGGCTGGCTCATCGGCCCGCAATACGCCGGCCGCGGCTACGCCACGGAGGCAGCCGAGGCCGCACTCGACTGGTGTTTCGACAATCTGGATCACGACCATGTGATCAGTCTGATCCATCCCGACAACCGGCCGTCCATCCGGGTTGCCGAGAAACTCGGCGAGCGGCCCTGGGGCGAGACGCGGATCAAGGACATAGATGTGGTCATCCACCGCCTCGAGCGCCCGGACTGGATCGGGCGCAGACGCTAGGAGCCCCACGATGCACGCAGCCCGCACGCGCCTCGGCGCGGCGTTACTCGCAGCCGCCGTGTTCCTGTTTCCCGGCACGCCCCTCACGGGCGCGGCGGAGCAGGCCGCCGACGGTCCCTACCGCTACGGGGTTCCGAGCCGCGACGGCATCGGCAAGTTCTACATGGGCCGGGAGATCTCCCATGTCATGGGCCACCTGGGCGCCGGCTGGCTGGAGCGGCCGTCGCGGCAGCAGGAGGAGCGCACCGATCTGCTGGTGCGGAATCTGCCGCTGGCGGAGGACGACGTGGTCGCGGACGTCGGCGCCGGAACCGGTTACTTCAGCTTCCGCATCGCGCCGGCCGTCCCCGGGGGAGAGGTCCTGGCCGTGGACATACAGCCCGAGATGCTCGCCATCATCGAGGAGCGCGGGCGCGAGGAGGGCGTGGACAACGTCCGCGGTGTCCGGGGCAGCATCACGGATCCGAACCTGCCCGAGGCAGCCGTCGACCTGGCCCTGATCGTGGATGCCTACCACGAGTTCTCCCATCCGCGGGAGATGGCCGCGGGCCTGCTGCGCGCGCTGCGCCCGGGCGGCCTGCTGGTGCTGGTCGAGTACCGCGCCGAGGACCCCGCCGTGCCGATAAAGCGCCTGCACAAGATGAGCGAAGCGCAGGCACGGCGCGAGCTCGCGGCGTCCGGCTTCGAGTTCGTCCGCAACGAGGATTTCCTGCCCCAGCAGCACTTCCTGGTATTCCGGCGCCCACGCTGAGACGCCGCTCCGGCGGCCGTCGGGGATGTTAGGATGCGCCCTTTTTTCGGTACGGAGGAGACGTGGCCCCATGCGCAATGCCACGCAGGGAACGGCAGCACTCGTTGCGATTTCGCTGACGGTGCTGACGGTCACGGCACTGCTGCCGGCAGGAGAGACGATGAGCGCTGAGACGCCCGATGACGACCCCTGGATCTGGCTCGAGGAAGTGGCAGGCGAACGGGCGCTCTCGTGGGTGGAGGGACGCAACGAGGCCTCTCTCGGCTATCTTGAGTCACGGCCCCTGTTCCCGGCGCTGAAGAAACGCAGCCTGGAGATACTGGATTCGGACGAGCGGATCCCCGACCCGGCGCTGCGCGGGGAGCTGGTCTACAACTTCTGGCAGGACGCGGACAACCGCCGCGGCCTCTGGCGTCGCATGGCGCTGGACGACTATGCCCGCGGCGCCACCGACTGGGAGGTGCTGCTGGACCTGGATGCGCTCGCCCGGCGCGAGGACGAGGACTGGGTCTGGAAGGGTGCGAGCTGCCTGCCGCCGGAATACCGGCGCTGTCTCGTCAGCCTATCCAGGGGCGGCGCCGACGCCACAGTGGTGCGCGAGTTCGACACCGTGACGGGCCGCTTCGTCGACGACGGCTTCCGGCTGGAGGAGGCGAAGCACATAGTGAGCTGGGCCGACGAGGGCACGCTGTACGTGGGGACGGATTTCGGGCCGGGCAGCCTGACCGACTCCGGCTACGCCCGCACCGCGCGGCTGTGGCGCCGCGGCCAGCCGCTGGCAGAGGCACCCGAGATCTTCGCCGGCGAGAAGACCGACGTGGCCGTCAGCGTGGTCAGGGTGCGCGACGGCGACCGGCACTACGACATCGCCAGCCGCGGCAAGACCTTCTTCACCAGCGAACGCTATCTCTACCGCGACGGTGAGCTCATGGAGATCGGCATACCGGAGGATGCCGAGCTGCACGCCATACTGGAGGGCCAGATGATCGTGGAGCTGAAGAGCGCCTGGTCGCCGGCCGGCCGGGAGTATCCCCAGGGCGCGCTGCTCGCCGCGGATTTCGCGGCATTCATGGACGGCGAACGCGACTTCGAGGTGCTCATCGAGCCCGGCCCGGCGACGGCGATCGTCAGCGGTGCTGGGACCGGCGTGATCCGGACGCGCAACCACCTGGTGGTGAACGAGCTCGAGGATGTGGTGAACCGGCTGACCCGCTTCACCCGGCAGCGCGGCCGCTGGACCCGCCAGCGCATCGAGGCACCCGAGGACGGCGACATAACGCTGGTGAGCGCCACGGAAACCTCCGACTCTTTCTTCTTCCGCTACGAGAGCTTCCTCAGCCCCGACACGCTCTACCTCGCCCGCGACGGCGGCAGCAAGACGGGCGAGGTCCGCTCGCTGCCGGACTACTTCGACACCGACGGCATGCGCGTGGAGCAGCACTTCGCCACCAGCCGCGACGGCACCCGGGTGCCGTACTTCCTGGTGCTGCCCGCCGGCTTCGAGGCGGACGGCGACACGCCGACGCTGCTGTACGGCTACGGCGGCTTCGAGGTGAGCATGGCGCCCTCCTACAGCGCCGTCCTGGGCTCGAGCTGGCTCGCCCGCGGCGGCGCCTACGCGCTGGCCAACATCCGCGGCGGCGGCGAATACGGCCCGCGCTGGCACCGTGCCGCACTGCGCGAGCACCGCCAGCGGGCCTACGACGATTTCATCGCGGTCGCCGAAGACCTGATCGAGCGGGGCATTACCGCACCCGCGCAACTCGGTATCCGCGGCGGCTCCAACGGCGGCCTGCTGACCGGCGTCATGCTGACCCAGCGCCCGGATCTGTTCGGGGGCGTCGTCGTCCAGGTACCGCTGCTCGACATGAAGCGCTATCACAAGCTGCTTGCCGGCGCCTCCTGGATGGGCGAATACGGCAACCCCGACACCGACGACTGGAACTTCATTGCCGAATACTCGCCCTACCACAACCTGGACCCGGAGGCGGACTACCCGCGGGCCTTCTTCACCACCTCCACCCGGGACGACCGGGTGCACCCCGCTCATGCGCGCAAGATGGTGGCGCGGATGGAGGCGATGGGCCACGACGTCCTGTACTACGAGAACACCGTCGGCGGCCATGCCGGGGCCTCGGACAATGCCCAGAGGGCCCGGGTGGAGGCGCTGATCTACACTTACCTGTGGGGCGCGCTGGGCGCCGGCGGAGGCTAATTGTGCGCGGGTTCACGCCCCGGACGCGCACCGGCCTGTAGACTCGAATTCGGTTATGACCTTCTCGCAGCAAAACGCCCAGGTCCGGAAGAAGCTCACGGCCCTGCTGGAAGAGATCGTCGCGGCCGGCGAGGCGGGCGAGGAGGCCGGGCGGACGGTGGAGCTGGACCAGGCCCGGGTGGGGCGGCTGTCGCGGATGGACGCCCTGCAGGCCCAGGCCATGTCCCGGGCGACCAGCCGGCGGCGCGGCGAGAATATCCTGCGCATCCGCGCCGCACTGCAGCGCCTGGACGACGACGAATACGGCCGTTGCGTGCGCTGCGGCGAGGCCATCAATCCGAAGCGCCTCGAGCTCGATCCGGCCACCGCGCTGTGCATCGGCTGCGCCGAGAGTGCCGAGCAGCCCCGGCGCTGAGCGCGGCGACGCCCCGCCACCCATAACTGATTTCCCCCGACCCGGGCCAAAGCGCTCCGGCATGGGCTCACGGCCCTCGTATTGCGGAAACTGCGACTGTTCGCGGCCTCTCTGCCGGTTACCATGGGCGCGAGCGGCCTTGCAGGCTGCCCGTTTTTTTATGTCCAGAGAATGTGGAGTGGCTCGCCAATGACGGAATCAGTGCCGAGGTCGCGCGACGACGACTACACCCCCGAGATGGCCGAGAAGCGGCGAGGCTTCGTCGGCGAGCACACCGGCGTCAGGCTGAGGCACGTCGGCCAGTTCTCATTCGAGCCGTCGGTGCTGCCCGGCAATATCGAGAACTTCATCGGCGTGGCCCAGGTCCCCATCGGGCTCGCGGGGCCGATGCTCGTGCACGGCGAGCACGCCGAGGGTGAGTTCTACATCCCCCTGGCCACCACCGAAGGCACCCTGGTGGCGAGCTACAACCGGGGCATGAAGCTGCTGCGGGCTGCGGGCGGCGTGCGCACGACGGTGCACGACGACTGCATGCAGCGGGCACCGGCATTCATCTTCAAGAGCGCGCGGGATGCCCGCGAGTTCGGCATCTGGATCGAGGAGAACATCGACGCGATCCGCGAGCAGGCGGAGTCGACGAGCAGCATCGCGAAACTGCGCAACATCGAGCAGTACTCCGCCAGCCGGTTCCGCTACCTGCGCTTCGACTTCACCACCGGGGATGCGGCCGGCCAGAACATGGTGACCCGGGCAACCCGGGCGGCCTGCGACTGGATCAAGGCCAATTATCCGGGCATCGATCACTACTACCTGGAGGCGAACTTCGCCACCGACAAGAAGAGCTCCCAGGTCAACGTGCTGCACACCCGCGG
>CAYQZN010000059.1:0-12854 GCA_964421805.1 uncultured Woeseiaceae bacterium | reverse complement strand
TTCGAGAAGCTCAGGCCGGGCGTGAAGCGGGAGACGTCGTCGATGGACTGCAGGCCCCGGTTCTCGATGGTCTGGGCGTCGAAGGCGGATACCGCGATCGGGATCTCCTGCAGCGATTCCTCGCGCTTCCTGGCGGTAACCACGATCTCCTCGATGGCGAGCCCGGCCCCCTGTTGCTGGGCATGGCTGCCGGCGGGATAGCCGAGACCGACCAGTGAGACGGCACAGGCCCCCAGTGCCGTCGATAACAGTATCCTCATGAGCGTCCCCTCCGTTGATTGATGACGCGACGCGGCATTTTCGCAACACCGCGCCGGTGACCTGTTTCTTTTGTTGTTGGGTCGCGTTGAGGATAGCCGATTGTATACAGCCTAGACAACGGTTTTGCGCGGATCGGCGCGCACCGGAGCCGCGGCCGGGCGGATGCCCGGCCGGCTTGTTGCAGATTGCATACAATTGGCGCCGGACGGCCAGCGCCGCCCGGCAGCGGCGCGCAGGTCAGATCGCCTGTTCGCCGGATTCGCCGGTGCGGATACGGACCACCTGGTCGAGTTTGGCGACGAAGATCTTGCCGTCGCCCACCTTGCCGGTCCGGGCGGCGTCGCAGATGGCCTCGACCACCCGCTCGGCCATATCGTCGCCCACGGCCACCTCGATTTTCGCCTTGGGCAGGAAATCCACCACGTACTCCGCACCGCGGTAGAGTTCGGTGTGGCCGCGCTGGCGGCCGAAGCCCTTGACCTCGGTGACGGTCATGCCCTGGATGCCGACTTCGGCCAGGGCGTTGCGGACGTCGTCGAGTCGGAACGGCTTGATGATCGCGGTGATCAGCTTCATCGGATTTTTCTCGCTGTTGCCTGCTCGCGGTATCCTACCAACCGATGCCGACGGAGGACACAGACTTGCGGAAAACCGAAGCGCCCGCGCGGCCCGTCGACTCCGCCACCGTGATGCTGGTGCGCGACGGCGCCGACGGCGTGGAAGTGTTCATGATGCAGCGCCACGGCAAGGCCGACTTCGGCGGCGCCTGGGTGTTTCCGGGCGGGGTTGCCGCCGCCACGGATGAGGAGAGTGACCTGGAGGCCGTCTGCACGGGCCGCGACGACTCGTCAGCGAGCACGGAGCTGGGGCTGGAGGCGGGCGGACTGCGCTTCTGGGTGGCGGGCATCCGCGAGACCTTCGAGGAGAGCGGCTATCTGCTCGCCTGCGATGCCGCCGGCCGCTACGTCGACCCGGGCGCAGCCGGCCGCGAAGCCGAATTCGCGCGCTATCGGATGGCGCTGGACACCGGGCGCATGAGCGCCCTGGAACTCTGCCACCGGGAAGGCCTGCGGCTCGCCTGCGACCGCATGCATTATGTCAGCTTCTGGACCACGCCGGAGGTGCTGCCGCGGCGCTATGCGACCCGATTCTTCGTCGCCGGCGTGCCGCCGGGGCAGCACGGCGTCCACGACGGCCGCGAGACCGTCGAGAGTTTGTGGATACGGCCCTGCGATGCGCTGGAGCCCGCCATGCGCAAGCAACTCCGGCTGCATCCGCCCACCGTCTCCAACCTCTCGCTGATCCGGGATTTCCGGACGACCGGCGAGCTGCTGGACGCGATGGCGGCGCGGGACAAGGCATCGATCCGGGAGATTCTGCCGAAGGTGGTCGGTGGCGACGACGGCCACAGGGTGCTCATGCCCTGGGACGACGGCTACGCGGAGGCCGGATGAGCGGACTCGTCGCCGGCCGGCTGGAGCGGGTCTCGCCGCTGGTAGCGCGCCTCGTCGCGCCGAACGCCGGGATGATGACCGGTCCGGGCACCAATACCTACCTCATCGGCACGGATGACGTCTCGGTGATCGACCCGGGTCCGGCGGACGACGCCCATATCGAGCTGATCGTGCAGGCGGCGGGTGAACGCCTGCGCCGGGTGCTGGCCACCCATACGCACCGGGATCACTCGCCGGGCGCGACGCTGCTGGCGGAGCGAACGGGTGCCGAGCTGCTCGGCATGCCGCCGCCGCCGACGCCGGAGAACGACCGTGCCTTCAGCCCCGACCGGGCGGTAACCCACGGCGAGCGCATCGCCTGCGCCGGGTACACGCTGGAGGTCATCCACACGCCGGGGCATGCCTCCAACCACGCCTGCTACCTGCTGACCGACGAGCGACTGGTGTTTACCGGCGACCACATCATGAACGGCTCGACGGTGGTGATCGCGCCGCCGGACGGCAACATGGCGCAGTACCTGCGCTCCCTGGAGCTGCTGAAGACCTACGGCCTCGCGCGCATCGCGCCCGGCCACGGCGAGATGCTGGAGTCGCCGGATGCGGTGGTGGACTGGATCATCGCCCACCGCAACGAACGCGAGGCGAAGGTGCTGGAGCGCCTGGCGCCCATCGAGCCCTGCGAAATCGATGCGTTGCTGGCCGCGGTGTACGACGAGGTGGATCCGAGACTGCTGCCGCTGGCCAAATATTCTCTGCGCGCCCATCTGGGCAAGCTGGAGGAAGAGGGCAGGGTGCGGGAGGAGGACGGCCGCTGGCAGCGCGCCGACTGAGACGCGAGCCTATTCCTCGTCTGCCTCGTCCCCGTCCAGCGGGGCGACGGTGATCAGGTTCTCCTCCACCAGTTCGCCGCCCACCAGGTGGCGCTGGATGATCTCCTCGAGGACCGCGGGCGTACAGCCGTGATACCAGGCTCCTTCCGGATAGACGACGGCGACGGGGCCGTCGCGGCAGATGCGCAGGCAGTTCGCCTTGGTACGGTAGATGCCGCCCCGCCCGACCAGCCCCAGCTCCTGCAGGCGGGATTTCAGGAACGACCAGGACTGGAGGGATTGCTCGCGGTCGCAGCACTTCGGCTCGGTCTGGTCGCAGCACAGGAAAATGTGCCGGCGGACGTTGCCTACACCCAGGTTGCGCGCGATGCGGCGCAGCTGCCTCGTTTCCTGATCGCTCACTCGGCTCGTCCGGAATCCTGTGGTGGGAGCGGCGCGGCGCGCCGACCGCTCCGGACTATGGCAAAGAGGCCCGGCCGGGGCAAGCCGGTGCCGTCGGCGCGGGTGCGCTGCAGGCTGCGGCCATCTGTGTTTAGATGATGCGCTGTCGATGGCACGGGAACGAGGAAAGACTGCGATGGGTGACGGAGCGATAAACGACGCCGCGCTGGACCGGATCTTCCGCGAGGCGCGGACCCACAACGCGTGGCAGGAGCGGGCGGTGGACGAGGCCGACCTGCGGGCAGTTTACGACCTGATGAAGTTCGGCCCCACCAGCGCGAACTGCTGCCCGGCGCGTATCCTGTTCCTCACCAGCGCCGCTGCGAAGGAGCGCCTGCGCCCGCACCTGATCGAGGGCAACGTGGACAAGACCATGGCCGCGCCGGCCACGGCGATCATCGGCTACGACACGTTGTTCTACGAGAAGATCCCCCAGCTCTTTCCCCACAATCCGGGCGCCCGGGACTGGTTCGCCGGCGAAGAGAAGACGGGCAACGTCACGGCGTTTCGCAACGGCACCCTGCAGGGCGGCTATTTCATCATCGCGGCCCGCGCCCTCGGCCTCGACTGCGGGCCCATGTCCGGTTTCGACAACGAGGGCGTTGACCGGGAGTTCTGGCCGGACGGGCAGATAAGATCCAATTTCCTCTGCAACCTCGGCTACGGCGACCCCGAAGCGCTGTTCCCGCGCAGTCCGCGGCTCGGCTTCGAGGAGGCCTGCGAGATCCTGTAGGCATCCGGCGCGGCGCCGGCATGGCCGGCGGGCTAAAGTATCCGGTGGGGCGGCCGATACCACGGGTAGAACCCTGTTAAGAAACGGAAGGAAGCCCGTCGATGCAGCCTCAGCCCGCCGTCCAGGATGCCAAGTTCGCTTTCGTCCAGTCCCTGGCAGAGCATCTGTCCGGGGGAGACCTGGAAATACCCTCGTTTCCGGACGTCGTGGTCCGCATCCGCCAGGCGCTCGCCGACGAGGACTGCAGCACGGCCGACCTGGTAAAGCTGCTCGGTGCCGAGCCGGCACTGGCGGCGCGGCTCCTGAAGATTGCCAATTCCGCGGCGCTGCGCCCCGGCACCCATGCCGTCACGGAACTGAACATGGCCGTCACCCGCCTCGGCCAGAACATGGTGCGCAACACCGTGATGTCGTTCGGCCTGCAGCAGATGAGCGATGCCACCTCCCTGGAGGAGGCGCGTCCGTTCATGGAACGCACCTGGGACCGCTCCACTTACGTCGCCGCCCTGTGCTACGTGCTGGCGCGCAAGTTCACACGACTGAATGCGGACGAAGCCCTGCTGGCCGGGCTCATGCACGGCGTCGGCAAGCTCTACATCATCACCCAGGCGGAACATCATCCGGCCTTGTTCGCGAATACGGGCGAACTGGAGGAGATCCTGGAGGAATGGCACAGCGCCATCGGCAGCGCCATCCTCGAGTCCTGGAGCTTCTCCGAGGAGGTCTCCGCCGCGGTCTCCCGCTACCGCGAGACGGAATACGAGCACGAGGGGGACGCCGATCTCACCGACGTGCTGATAGTTTCCAGCCTGCTGGCCGATTTCTTCCGCGCCGAGGTCGAGGACACCACCGAGGTGCATCTGCAGCAGGTGCCCGCCAGCGCCAAGCTGGCGGTGGAGGCCACCGACTTCTTCGACATCATGCGGGAGTCCGACGAGCACATCAGCTCGCTGCGCAAGGCGCTCGGCAAGTAGCGCCGCGGCGGCTGTGGCCGGAGATCGCTCCCGCTACAATGCCGCCATGCCCTTCTACGAACATCCCCGCCCGGCCCTGACCGCGGACGTGGTCCTCATCACGGCTCGGCCGCAGGCCTCGGTACTGTTGATCCGGCGCGGCAAGCCGCCCTACGAGGGGCGCTGGGCATTGCCCGGCGGCTTCGTCGAGATGGACGAGGACCTGGAACCCGCGGCGCGCCGGGAACTGGCGGAGGAAACCGGTATCGAAGCCGGCCCGCTGGTGCAGGTGGGGGCCTTCGGACGGCCCGGCCGAGATCCCCGCGGACGGGTGGTCAGCGTGGCCTGGACCGGCGCTCCGGCGGCGGCTGATGCGGCGCCGGAGGCGGCCAGCGATGCCGCGGAGGCCCGCTGGTTCCCGCTGGACGATCTGCCGGAACTCGCTTTCGACCACGGCGAAATCATCGCCGCGGCGCTGGAGCGCAGCGACCCCGTCCAGGGCCCATTAGTCTAAAGCCCATTAGTCCAGGGCCCATTAGTCTAGGCCCGTTATCAGGGTCTGGTCAGATGACCTCGTCGTGGCGCAGCGAGGCGATCTCCTGCTCGCTGTAGCCGAGTTCGGTCAGTATCTCGGTGGTGTGTTCGCCCAGCAGCGGCGGCCGCTCACGCATGCCGCTCGCGTTCGCTGACAGGCGCAGCGGCAGATCGGCCACGGGGACGTCCTTCGGCGCGCCCGGGAACGAGACCGGCTTCAGCACGCCCATGGCCCGCACCTGGGGGTGTTCCAGCGTCTCGGCAGGGCTCAGCACCGGCGCCGCGGGCAGGCCGGCCTTCGCCAGCGCGGCGAGCGCCTGTTTCGTGGTCTTGTCGCGGCACCAGTCCGCCATGCGCTCGCAGATCAGGTCCCGGTTGTCACCGCGGGACTGGTCGGTGTCGAAGCGGTTGTCGTGGTCCAGCCATTCGTTGGCGCCCACCAGTTCCGCCCAGCGCCGGAACAGGCCGTCGCCGACGATCTGCACCAGGATGTGACCGTCCCGGGTGGGGAACATGTCCGCCGGCGCCGCGTGCTGGGACCGGTTGCCGGCCGGCTGGCGGCCGAGGTGCAGTGCGCCTTCCTCGGTCAGCATCGTGCCGAACACGGCCAGCGCCGTGCCGAGCAGCGTCGCCTCGACGTGCTGGCCCTCGCCGGTCTCGCGCCGGTGCATCAGTGCGGCGAGCACCCCCATCGCCGACAGCGCCGCGGTGGAGAAGTCCACCCAGGGCGCCGCGGCCTTGGACGGCTCGCCCGGCCTGCCGGCGAACCAGGCGGCGCCGGACATCGCCTGGCCGAGCCCGTCGAAGCCCGGCCGGCCGGCCCAGGGACCCTGGTCGCCGAAGGTGCTCTGATTGGCCACGATCACGTCCGGTCGGATCTTCCTGAGCGTGGCGTAGTCCAGCCCGTAGCGCTTCAGTGCGGCGCCGGGCAGGTTCGCCACCACCACGTCCGCGGTGGCCACCAGCCGCTTGAGAATCTCGCGTCCTTCCGGCCGCGAGAAGTCCAGCGTCATGCCCCGCTTGTTGACGCCGGTCTGCAGGAACAGGGCACCCTCGCCGGAGTCCGCCAGCGACGCCAGGTAGCGGTCCTCGCCGCCACCGACCTTCTCCACCCGGATGACCTCGGCGCCCAGGTGGCCGAGCAGCGTGGCGCAGTAGGGCCCTGCGACGTAGCGGCCCAGGTCGATGACCCGGATGCCATGGAGTATCGCGTTCATGGTCGGGACCCTCCGTGCCGGCTCAGTGCGCGGCCAGGAACGGCAGCAGCGTGTCGCAGAAGCGGATCTTCTGATCCTTGCCCGCGACCACGTGGGCGACGTCCTCCATCATGACGCCCCGCGCGTTCGGGATGCCCTCCTCGAGCGGCAGCGTCGTGCGCGGGCTCGTCACCAGGTCCTGGCCCGCGTGGATGATCAGCGAAGGCGCCTCGATGCGGTCGAGCCGGTCGGCCACGTCGTGGGCGATGCAGGCCTGCACGAAGCGGGCGTGGGCTTCCTGCCGGCCGTTCAGCTCCTTCCAGCCGCCGTCGGGTCCGAGCAGCCTGTCTTTGTGGGCATTGTAGTACTCGGGCAGGAACGACATCACCGTCACGAACTTCTGGAACGGATAGAAGCCGGAATCCCGGTGCACGTCGCTGAACAGCTGCAGCTGGTCGGCGAGGAAGTCGTCGCAGCGGGCCCAGGCGCCCATGTTGACCATGGAGCGCACGAGATCCGGGCGCTTGATGGCCACGATCTGGGATATGCAGGCGCCCATGCCCACCAGACCGACGAAGCGCACGTTGGTCCAGCCCAGGTGCTCCAGCAGGCCGATGACGTCGTCGGCATACAGGTCCATGGACGGCTCGACGGAGAGGTCGTCGTCCGACTCGCCGATGCCCCGGTAATCGATGATCAGCACGGAGTATTCGTCGGTCAGGCCGCGCGCCAGGTGGCCTTCCCCGCCGTGGCAGAAGGTGCCCCAGCCGCCCATGCAGATGGCCGGCGGGCCTTCGCCGTGGATCTCGTAGTACATCTTGTGGTTATTGATATCGGCTATAGGCATGTCTCGGTCCTGGTCCTGTCTCTGTCTGAGTCCGTGCGTCCGCGCATCGTGGTGCCGCGCTGCGTCAGGTCACGCTCACCTCCAGCATATCCCCGACGATGCGCACCGGATAAGGCCTGACCGGCAGCATGGCCGGCCCCTTTAGCACGCGTCCGTCCCGCAGGTCGAAGGCGGCCCCGTGCAGCGGGCAGACGATGCGGCAGCCCTTCAGCCGGCCCTGGCTCAGCCTGGCTTCGGCATGGGTGCACAGGTCCGCCAGGGCGAAGAACCCGTCCGTGGTGTGGGCCACCACGATGTCGCTGCCCGCCACGCTGAAGCTCCGGCACTGCTTCTTCGGGATGTCGGAGACTCTGGCGACGGGGTGGAAGGATTCGACCATGGATTAGTGGCGCTGGGCGCTCGCCGTCCGGGCGGTCCCGGATCATAGCATAGTGGTCGCGGGCGACTTCGGGCTCAGCGATTGAGGAAGTTGAGCGCCAGGCCCGGCCGCGGCCAGTCGAAGGAAACCAGGCGCCCCGTGCCCGAGAGGGTGACGAAGGCGGTGCCCAGCCCGTCGCCGCCGAAGCAGATGTTGGTGGTGTAGGGGTCGTCCAGCGCCAGGTGTTCCGCCTGCTCGCCGGCGGGCGGTATCACCGTGATGCCGCCGTTGATCAGCGTGGCCACGCACACGTTGCCCGCGCCGTCGACGGCCAGAGAGTCGAACAGCTGCAGGCCCGGGGCGCCGTAGAGCAGGCGCGCGGGATCCACGGTGTCGGCGCCGCAGCCCACCGTGCCCGGCGCGGTAAGCGGATAGTGGTACACCCGTCCCGTCCAGGTCTCGGCTACGTAGAGCAGGCTCTCGTCCGGGGACAGCCCTATGCCGTTGGCATGGTGCAGCGGGAACAGCGCCCGTTCGATGCGCGAGCCGTCGGGGAGGGCATAGTAGACTGCGGCCAGGTCCTCGCCGGCGCCGGTGTTCCTGCCCAGGTCCGTGAACCAGAAGCCGCCCGCGGCATCGAACACGATGTCGTTCGGGCCGCGCAGCGGCACGTCGCCGCAGTGCGTGTAGAGAGTCTCCACCTCGCCCGAGTCGAGACAGATCCGCTGGATCGAGCCGCCCACGTACTCGTCATCGCCGGCCGTGCCCACGGGAACCAGCAGGCCGCCGGATTCGGCGAAGCGCAGGCCGCCGTTATTGCAGACGTAGCAGTGACCGTCCGGCCCGATGGCCGCGCCGTTCGGGCCGCCGCCGGTCTCGGCCACCACCTCGACGTCGCCGCGCTCGGTGACCCGCGAGAGCGTGCCGCGGGCGATCTCCACCAGCAGTACGCTGCCGTCCGGCATCGCGATCGGTCCCTCGGGAAAACGCAGACCTTCCGTCATCTGCCGGTAGCTGCCGACTGCCATGGCCGGGTCCCCTCTGATCCTGCAATTGATCCTGTAATCGGGCTATTTTGACATTTGCCCGGGCCCGCCGCATTCTTGCGCCGCCTCGCGCGGTGCCGCCGCGCCGGCTTCCCCGCCGGACCAGGAGAGACGCTTATCCCTGCCGACCCACGCGGACACAGCGCAGACAACAACGACACCCCCGAGCCGCTGACCTACACCGGCTCCGCGGGCAACCGCCTCGCCGCAGAAGGGTGGGGTGCTGCCGGAGCGCCGCCGGTGCTGCTGCTGCACGGCGGCGGCCAGACCCGTCACGCCTGGTCGGACACGGCACGCCGCCTCGCCGCGGCGGGCCTGCGGGCGATCGCCCTCGACCACCGCGGCCACGGCGACAGCGAATGGGTGGCGGACGGCGACTACAGCTTCCATGCGATCGCAGCCGACATCGCGGCCGTGCTGCGTGCACTGGACCGCGCGACCGTCCTGGTGGGCGCCTCCCTGGGCGGCATCGGCTCCATGCTGGCGGCGGGCGAGATGGTGCCGGACCGGGTCCGCGCGGTGATCCTCGTGGACGTCGGGCTTTCCATGAACCGGGCCGGCGTCGCCCGCATCCTCGAATTCATGAGCGCACACCCGGATGGCTTCGCCGACCTGCAGGAGGCTGCCGACGCCGTCGCGGCCTATCTGCCGCACCGGGAACGGCCCCGGGACCCGAGCGGCCTGATCAAGAACCTGCGCGAGAGCGCCGACGGCCGGCTGCGCTGGCACTGGGACCCGCGCATGCTGGACCACGCCTCGGAGTCCGGCCACATCGCCGAGTTCGCCGACGTCGAGCGGGCCGCGGCCCGCATCGCTGCGCCGGTGCTGCTGGTCCGCGGCGGGCTGTCCGAGGTGATGGACGAGACCAGCGTCCGGCACACGCTGGAGGTGATTCCCCGGGCCGGCTACGTCAACGTGGCGGACGCGGATCACATGGTGGCGGGCGACCGCAACGACGCCTTCACCGCCGCCGTCATCGACTACCTCGTACACCTGCCCGAGGCCCCGGCAGACGGGACGACTGAGTTATCATGAATCATTGCAATACAGGACCGGGAGGGGTCGTCACACCATGAGCACACTCGAAGGCAAGACGCTATTCATATCCGGCGCCAGCCGCGGCATCGGCCTGGCCATCGCGAAGCGGGCGGCGGCGGACGGCGCCAACGTCGCCATCGCCGCCAAGACCGCGGAGCCGCATCCGAAGCTGCCGGGCACCATCTACACGGCGGCCGAGGAGATCGAGGCCGCCGGCGGCCAGGCGCTGCCCGTCGTCTGCGACATTCGCGACGAGGAGCAGGTGCAGGCGGCCGTGGCGGCCACGGTCGAGCGCTTCGGCGGGCTCGATATCTGCGTCAACAACGCGAGCGCCATCTCGCTCACCGGGACGCTGCAGACCGAGATGAAGCGCTACGATCTCATGCACCAGATCAACACGCGGGGCACCTTCCTGGTATCGAAGACCTGCCTGCCACACCTGCTGGAGGCCGAGAATCCGCACATCCTGAATCTCTCCCCGCCGCTGAACATGGAGGAGAAATGGTTCGCGCCCCACGTGGCCTACACGATGGCGAAATTCGGCATGAGCCTCTGCGTGCTCGGCATGGCCGGCGAGTTTCGTGACAAGGGCGTGGCCGTGAACGCGCTCTGGCCGCGCACCACGATTGCTACCGCGGCGGTGAAGAACCTGCTCGGCGGCGACGACATGGTGGCCCACTCGCTGAAGCCGGAGGTCATGGCGGACGCGGCGCACGTGATCCTCACCCGTCCGAGCCGGGAGTTCACGGGCAACTTCTGCGTGGACGACGAGGTGCTGGAGAGCGTCGGCATCACCGACCTCACGTCCTACCGGGTGGTGCCCGAGAACGAGCCATACCCGGACTTCTTCGTCGAACCGCGGGCGAAGGGAGGGGCGTAGCCTTGGCGAGCAGACAGGAACAGTTCTCCGGCACCAAGGAGGTGTTGGAGGCGCACCGCTTCGACGAGGCGCGCCTCGAGCAATACATGACGGCTCACGTGGAGGGCTTCCGGGGTCCGCTGACGGTGCGCCAGTTCCGCGGTGGCCAGTCGAATCCCACCTATCGGCTCAGTTCGCCCTCCGGCCAGTACGTGCTGCGGCGCAAGCCGCCGGGCAAGCTGCTGCCCTCGGCGCATGCGGTGGACCGGGAGTTCCGGGTGATCAGCGCGCTCTACGAGCAGGACTTCCCGGTGCCGCGGCCCTACGTGCTGTGCGACGACGAGAGCGTGGTCGGCACGATGTTCTACATCATGGACTGCGTGGACGGGCGCATATTCTGGGAGCTGGACCTGCCGGCGCTGGAGCCGGACGAGCGCAGCGCCATCTACGACAACGTCAACGCGACGATCGCGACGCTGCACTCGATCGACTACGTCGCGGCCGGCCTGGAGGACTTCGGCAAACCGGGCAACTATTTCGCCCGCCAGCTCTCGCGCTGGTCGAAACAGTATTACGCTTCGGAGACGCAGAAGATCCCCGAGATGGACCGCCTGATCGAGTGGCTGCCCGAGAACATCCCGGAAGACGACTCCTCCAGCATCGTCCATGGCGATTTCCGCCTGGACAACATGATCATCCACCCCACGGAGCCGCGGGTGATCGCCGTGCTGGACTGGGAGCTCTCCACCATCGGGCACCCGCTGGGCGATTTCACCTACCATCTCATGAGCTGGCAGATGCCGCCGCTGGGCGTCGGCTCCAGCGGTCTCAAGGACCGGGACCTGAAGTCGCTCGGCATCCCCACCGAGGACGAGTACGTGGACATGTACTGCGAGCGCACGGGTCGCGACGGCATCGAGAACCGGGACTTCTACGCCGCCTACAACTTCTTCCGCATCGCGGCGATCCTGCAGGGTATCGCCGGCCGGGTGCGCGACGGCACGGCGGCCAGCGAGCACGCGAAGCAGTCTGCGCGCTCGGTGCAGCCGCTGGCCGAGATCGCCTGGGACTACGCGCTGCGTGCGGGAGCCGGGGGCGGATGAGCGAGCCCGTCCTGCGTGAAGTGGCCGATGGCGTGATGACCGTGACGCTGAATCGGCCCGAGCGCCTGAACGCGTTCAACCCGGACATGCGCGACGCGCTGATCGACGCCTACGCCGAGGCCGGGCGAAACGACGACGTGCGGGTGGTGATACTGACCGGCGCGGGCCGGGCCTTCTGCGCCGGCGCGGATCTCGAGTCCGGCGGCGACACCTTCAACCGGGCCGACCGCACTGCCGAGGCCCATCGCGACGGCGGCGGCCGGGTCACCCTGGCCATGTTCGACTGCCCGAAGCCGATCATCGCGGCCGTCAACGGGCCGGCGGTGGGCGTGGGCCTGACCATGACGCTGCCGGCCGACATCCGGCTGACGGTGCCGGACAACAAGCTCGGCTTCGTCTTCCTCGCCCGGGGCATCGCGCCGGACGCCTGCTCGAGCTGGTTTCTGCCGCGCATCGTCGGCGTCAGCAAGGCCATGGAGTGGTTCGCCACCGCCCGGGTGTTCGGCACGGACGAGGCGCGGGAGGCAGGCCTGGTTTCTGAGGTGCTGGCCGCGGAGGCGCTGCTGCCGCGGGCCCGGGAGCTCGCGGCGGAGATCGCGGAGAATACCGGTGCGGTGTCGGTGGCTCTGGCGCGGGCGCTGGTCTGGCGCATGCTCGGGGCCTCCGGGCCCCGTGCGGCGCATCTCCTGGAGTCTCAGGCGATCTGGCACATGGGCCAGTCCGCGGATGCGGCAGAGGGCGTCACGAGCTTCCTGGAGAAACGCAAGCCGCGGTTCCCGCTGCGAGTCTCGCGGGACATGCCGCCGTTCTATCCCTGGTGGCAGGACGACGACTGAGCTGACCAGCGGAGGAGATTACGCAGCATGGCGCTGGACTACGACAGACTGATGGCCTGCCGGGCGAAGGACGAGCCGGTGGCCTGGACCGACCGGGAGACCCTGCTTTACGCCCTGAGCGTCGGCTTCGGCCAGGACCCGACCGACCAGCGCGAGCTCGGCTACGTCTGCGAGCGGCGTGCGCTGAAGACCGTTCCCACCCTGTCCACCGTGCTCCGGGCCGACGGCTTCGCCGGCTATCTGGACGCCAGCGGCTGGGATTTCTCCCGGGTGCTGCACGGCGAGCAGCGCCTGGCACTGCACCGGCCGTTGCCGCCGGCCGGCGAACTCCTGCTGGACTCCCGGGTGACGGCGGCCTACGACAA
>CAYQZN010000058.1:0-13019 GCA_964421805.1 uncultured Woeseiaceae bacterium | reverse complement strand
TAGAGAACGAGCAGGCACAGGCCCTGCAGGAAGGCGATGCCCAGGAGCCAGGCCCTGGGTGGGGAGGTGTCGTTCATGGGCGGGCTCCCGGCCGCTGATTGGTAGTGGCCATTCTAGAACGGGGCTGGTGGCGAAGCCGGGGCGAAATTGTGGGGAATTGTGCGGGGAAAGCGGGAGGGTCGGGGCTCGGTAGGAGCGGCTTCAGCCGCGACCGGCTGTCGGGCCTGAAGGCCCTCCTGCCTCAGGTTCCGCCGAAGTTGTAGCGGAAGGTGACGCCGTACATGCGCGGTTCCTGGTAGACGGCGCGGTTGATGCCGAGGAAGGCGACGCTCTTGTAGATCACGTCGTCACTGTCTGCCAGGTTGCGGCCCCAGGCGTAGAGCGACCAGGCGCCATCCAGCGACTCGTAACCCACGCGGCCGTTCCACAGCGAGTAGGAGTCCACTTCGTTCACCGGCGCATTGTTCGGGTTGGTGAAGAAGTCGTCGCGATAGCTGTAGTCCAGCTGGGCCACGAACTCGCCGCCGGTGCCGACGGGGAAGCGGCCCTCGACGCCGAGGCCCCAGGTGGTCTCCGGGGCATCGGGCAGCTTGTTGCCGTCGTAGTCGACGCCCGGGCCGCCGCCGTCCTTGAAGCTGTCGAACTCGGCGTCCGTGTAGCCGAAGTTGGCCCATACGGTGAAGGCGTCGCTCAGGGCCCAGTTGCCGTCCAGCTCCAGGCCCTGCGACGTCACCTCGCCCGCATTGGTCAGCGTGAGTATGGTGCCGCCGGTGGACAGCGGCACGAACTGGAACACCTGGAAGTCGCTGTACTCCATGCGGTAGACGGCGGCGTTCAGGCGCAGCCGGCCGTCGGCCAGGGTCGACTTCACGCCGGCCTCGTAGCTGTCCACCTCCTCGTCGTCGAAGGCGATCTGCTCGAAAGTGGGCAGGAAATCCACGTTCCAGCCGCCGCTCTTGAAGCCCTTGGAGTAGGAGCCGTAGAGCATGACGTCGTCATTGACGAAGTAGTTCAGGCCGATCTTCGGCGACAGGTCGTCGGCGTCGCGATCGTCCTGGAAGCTGCCGTTGGTGAACAGTCCCGTGGTGTCGGTGATGGAGAAGTCGACCTCCTTCTCCTCATAGGTATAACGCAGGCCGCCGGTGAGCTGCAGATTGTCGGTGAGCTGGTAGTTGCCGTGGAAGAACACGGCCCAGGAATTCACGTCCACGGTGGCAGGCACGCTCACCGAGCTGTTCGGCACCGGGAACAGCGCCCCGCCCCGCGCCGAGGTGGTGGAATCGTTGGTCTGATCGAAGTAGTACAGGCCGACCACGTAGTCGTAGCGCTCGTCCGCCGGCGAGGCCAGCCGGAACTCCTGGGAGAAGTGGTCGCTCTGCTCGCCGATGGCGCTCGAGGAGATGTCTAGCGGCGCGTAGTCCTCGTCGGCCTGGTTCTGGAACTCCGTGTCGCGGTAGCCGCTGATGGAGGTGAGGCTATAGCCGTTCGCGAACTCGTGGTCGACGGTGACGCTGGCGCCGAACAGCTCGATCTCCTGCAGCGACTCTACGTCGAAGTTGACCTCGTAGATGGCAGGCGCGGCCGGGTCCGGCACCGCCTCGCGACCGTGGAAGAGCGCGTCGCTCCTCATGCTCTCTATGGCGAAGTTCACCTCGGTAGCCTCACCCAGCCAGCGCAGCTGCAAACGTCCGCCGGTGTCGTCCAGCCCGTTCAGGTCCGCACCGTTGAACAGGTTGGTGACGTAGCCATCCCGCTGGGTGGTGTTCACCACTGCCTTGGCGAACAGCTTGTCCTCCACCAGCGCGCCATTGACCATGCCCGTGACGGCGTAGAGGCTGTCGTTGCCGGCCTCCAGCTCGACGAAGCTGGCGAACTCGGCCTCCGGCTTCTTGGTGGTGAGGCTGATGGCGCCGGCCACCGTGTTCTTGCCGAACAGCGTCCCCTGGGGGCCGCGCAACACTTCCACGCGCTCGATGTCCAGCGCCGCCTGGTTGGAGGCGGCCGAGCGGCCGACGTACACGCCATCCACGTAGACACTGACCCGGTTGTCGTAGCCCGGGTTGCGGGAGAAGTCCGACACACCGCGCAGGCCCACCCGCAGGTTCGAGCGGTTGTTCGGGCTGATGGTCAGGTTGGGAGTGGAATACTGCAGGTCGGAGAGCCGGTAAGCGTTGAGCCTGGCGAGATCCCCCTCGCCGAAGGCGCTGATGGCGATGGGCACGTCTTGCAGGCTCTGCTCGCGCTTCTGCGCCGTGACCACGATCTCCTCGATGACCCGGCCGTCGGCCTGCTGGGCCGAAACCGGAGCCGAGCCCGCGAAAGCCGCCAGCGCTGCGGCGATGCCGCAGGCCTGTGAGAAATTGACACCCATCTGAAGACCCCCCGTCTTTGTGCCCGTGTGAACGATGGATGATAATGACGGGACTTCGCTGCCGGCCAATACCGTTTGCGCAGCGACCGGTAACATTACTGCATGGGACGGGGGCAGGCCATTGGATCTGAAGTGGCTCGAGGACTTCCTGGCTCTGGTCGAGCACGGCAGCTTCACCAAGGCCGCAGAGGCGCGCTTCGTCTCCCAGCCGGCGTTCAGCCGGCGCATCCGGGCGCTGGAGAACTGGCTCGGCGTCGAGCTCATCGACCGTAACGCCTACCCCACTCGGCTAACGGCGCTCGGAGAGGAATACACAGAGGCCATCCGCGAGCTGGTCGCCCGCACCTACCGGCTGCGCAGCGAGATGCGGGCACGCGACGCCGCCGGCGACCGCCTCGTGGTATCCACCCAGCATTCGCTCAGCGTCACCTTCTGCCCGCGCTGGTTCGGCGAGATCCGGCCGCTTCTGGGCGAGAACAGCATCCGCGTGAAGGCGCACAACCTGCACGATTGCCTGGACCAGTTCCTGTCCGGCCAGAGCGACCTGCTGCTCTGCTATTACTCGCCGGACGTCTACCCGGAACTCGAGCGCAGCGACCTCGCCCGACTCGAGCTCGGCACCGAGCAGCTCATACCGGTGGCCTCGCCCGCGCTGGCCGCCGGAGGCGGCCGGCGCTATCCGCTGGTGGGCTTCCCCTCCGAGTCCTTCTTCGGACGCCTGGTGCAGACGGAATGCATACCGGCCACGCGCGACAGCGGGGTGGAGTTCGAGCTGATCTTCGAGACGGCACTGTCCGAGAGCGCCCGGGCGCTGGCGCTGGAGGGCACCGGCCTCGCCTGGCTGCCGGCGAGCCTGGTACGCCGCGACCTGGAGGAAGGGCGCCTCGCACGCGTGCCCGACCTGCCGGCGGTGGCCATGCAGGTGGTGCTGATCATGAACCGGGCCAACCGCAAAAAGGTGCTCCACGCCATCTGGGACTACATGGAAAGCGCCCATGCAGGAATGCTATCGGTCGCACCGTAATTGGCATTAGCCCGCCGGACGCCCTGTTTCTAGTATTGCTCCCCTGCGATTCCAGGGCCGGGGGCCGTCACGACATGCATCTTTCCCGTTTCCCGCGGCTGCGCTTCGCGCACCTGCCGACACCGCTCGAGCCCATGGATGAACTCACCCGGCTGCTCGGCGGCCCGCGGCTGTGGATCAAGCGCGACGACTGCACCGGGCTGGCCGGCGGCGGCAACAAGACGCGCAAGCTCGAGTTCCTGATGGCCGACGCCGAGCGCCACGGCGCGGATACCATCGTCACCCAGGGCGCCACCCAGTCCAACCATACCCGCCAGACCGCCGCGGCCGCGGCGCGGCTGGGCATGCAGTGTCACGTGCTGCTGGAGGACCGCACCGGCAAGCGCGACGAAGACTATAACTACAACGGCAACGTGCTGCTGGAGCAGCTCATGGGCGCCACGGTGGCCCTGCACCCCGGCGGCACCGACATGGACGCGGCGATGGCCGAGCTGGCCGAATCGCTGACCGCGCAGGGGCGCCGCCCTTACGTCATCCCCGGCGGGGGCTCGAACGCCGTCGGCGCGCTCGGCTACGTCAACGCCGCGCTGGAACTCCTGACCCAGGCTAACGACCGGCGGCTGCATATCGACCGCGTGGTGCATGCCACCGGCAGCGCGGGCACCCAGGCGGGCCTCGTAACCGGCCTGTGCGCCAGCGGCAGCGGCATCCCGGTGCTCGGTATCGGGGTGCGGGCACCGGCGCCGCAACAGCATGCGAGCGTACTGAAGCTGGCAGAGGCGACCGCCGAACACGTCGGCTGCCCCGGCGCGGTGGCCGCCCACGACGTGCAGGTGAACTGCGACTACGTCGGAGAGGGTTACGGGATCCCGGCCGACAGCACCCTGGAAGCGCTGTGGCTGACCGCGCAGCGCGAGGGAATTCTGCTCGACCCCGTGTACTCCGCGAAGGGCATGGCGGGGCTCCTCGACCTCGTCCGCCGGGGCGAACTGGCGGACGACGAGAACATCGTGTTCCTGCACACCGGCGGCAGTCAGGCCCTGTTCGGTTATCGGCATATACTGGGGCTCGACGACTACCGGGGGGACTGAGCCCGGCACCGCGGGGCGATCGGGGACGATGGGGCAAGACGAGGCAGCAGCGGAGGCGACGGGCCGCAGCGGCGGGCCCGGGGTGCCGATCTGGGCGCGGGTGCTGATCGGCCTCGTCGCCGGTGCCGTCACGGGCGCGCTGTTCGGCGAGCGCATCCTGTGGCTCGACCCCGTCGGCCAGGCCTTCATCGCCGCCATCAAGATGCTGGTGGTGCCGCTTATCTTCGTCTCGCTGGTGGGCGGCATCGCGTCCATCGGCGACATGAGCCGCATGGGCCGCATCGGCGGACGCACGGTCGGCTGGTACCTGCTGACCACGGCCGCGGCCATACCGGTCGGCCTCGCCATCGCTGTCTGGCTGCAGCCGGGTGCGGGAATGGGTCTAGCGCCGCCGGCAGACGGGTTCGCGGAGGAGACGCCGTCGCTGGCGGAGTCGCTGGTCGCTCTGGTCCCGGACAACCCGTTCGCGGCATTCGCTTCGGGCGACAACCTGCAGGTCATCGTCTTCTCGCTGCTGTTCGGCATCGCGCTGGCGGCGGTCGGCGAGCGCGGCGCGCCGGTCACCCGGCTCGTGGACTCGCTCGCCGCCGTGATCTTCAAGCTGACGGAGATGATCATCGCCGTCGCGCCCGTCGGCGTGTTCGCCCTCATCGCGGTGACCACGGGACGCTACGGCCTCGACGTGCTGCTGCCGCTGGGCAAGCTGATCGCCGGCGTCTACGCCGGCTGCCTCATCCACGCGGTGGTGACGCTGGGCGGGCTCATCGCCTTCGTGGGCGGTGTGAGCCCGCTGCAGTTCTTCCGCGGCGTGCTGGAAGCGCAGATCGTCGCCTTCAGCACCACCACCGCCGCTGGCACGCTGCCGGTGACCATCAGCTGCGCACGGCATAATCTGGGCGTGTCCGAGGAGGTATCCGGATTCGTGCTGCCGATCGGCGCCACCATCAACATGGACGGCACGGCGATCTATCAGGCCGTCGCCGCAGTGTTCATTGCCCAGGCGTACGGCATCGACCTCACCCCGCTACAGTACGGCACCATCCTGGTGGCGAGCGTGCTCGCCTCCATCGGCACCGCGGCCATACCGGCCGCGGGTCTGATGGTGCTCTCCATCGTGCTGACCTCGGTAGGCCTGCCGCTGGAGGGCATCGCGCTGGTGGCAGGCATCGACCGGATTCTCGACATGGCCCGCACCACGGTGAACGTGACCGGCGACGCGGCCGTGTCGCTACTGGTGGCGAAGGCAGAGGGCGATCTGGATTTGGACATCTTCAACGCACGACCGGAATAGAGACGGGAGAGCACAGGATGGGAAACCAGAGGGGATGGCTGTTCGGCCTGGCGGCGGCCGCGACGCTGCTGGCAGGCTGCGGCGACCGATCCGACGATCCGCCCACGGAGGCGTCGGCAGAACAGGGCTACGACGTCGTGCTGCAGGGCGGCCGGGTCATCGATCCGGAAACGGGGCTGGATGCCATTCGCCATGTCGGCATACGCGACGGCCGCCTCACGGCGGTGTCGGAGACGCCCCTGGCCGGCGCCGAGGTGATCAACGTCAGCGGCCAGGTGGTGGCGCCCGGTTTCATCGACCTGCACAGCCATACCCCGACGCCGCTCGGCCAGCGCTATCAGGCCCTCGACGGCGTCACCACGGCGCTGGAACTCGAGGCCGGCGCCTACCCCGTGGCCGCGCTGGAACGCTTCGTCGACGGCCGGCCGGCGATCAATTTCGGCGCCTCCGTGAGCCACCTGGCCGCGCGCCTGCTCGTGAAGCAGGGCATCGAGAAACCCCATCTGCTTTCGGGCATCGACTTCGTGGCGGCCCGGCCGACCTTCACGGAACCGCTCACGGCCGCGGAACTGGAATCGCTGCGAGAGCATCTCGCCCGCGGACTAGCCGGCGGCGGCCTGGGTATCGGCCTGCTATTCGATTACCTGCGGACGGCAGTCGGTCCGGAAGAGCTGAATGTCGTCTTCGCGACGGCGGCGGAGCACCAGGCACCCGTGTTCGTGCACATCCGCCGAGAGCTGCCCGGCGACGCGGCGGGACTGGCGGAGATGATCGAGCTCGCGCGCCGGCACCGCGCGCCGCTGCACGTCTGTCACCTCAACGCCAACGCCATGAGCAATGTGGCCGGCTTCCTGGCGCTGATCACCGAGGCGCGTGCGGACGGCGTGGACGTGACCACCGAGGCGTACCCCTGGAACGCAGGTTCCACGTCGATCTCGGCGGCCGTGTTCAGCCGCGACTGGCAATCGATCTTCGGCATCACTTACGAGGACGTGGAGTGGGCCGAGACGGGTGAGCGCTTCGACGAGGCCATGTGGAACGAGTATCGGGAGAAACATCCGGAAGGCACCGTCATCCATCATTACGGCCGCGAGGAATGGACCCGCGAGGCCATCACCGCACCAGGCGTCATGATCGCGAGCGACGCCATGCCGATCACTGAGCCGGGAGAGCGGGTGCATCCCCGCGGCATCGGCACGTTCGCAAAGGTGCTCGGAGAATACACCGGCGAGGGACAAGGCAGCGTGCCGCTCGCCGAGGCCGTCGCCAGGATGACGCTTTTGCCCGCGCAGCGGCTCGAGGGCGTGGCACCCGCGTTCGCGCGCAAGGGCCGGCTGCAGGTCGGGGCCGACGCCGACGTCACGGTGTTCGACCCGGAGACGGTCGGCGCCGCCGCCACCTACCGCGAACCCCTGCAGCCGTCCCGCGGCATCACGCACGTGCTGGTCGGCGGCGAATTCGTCGTGCGCGATGGGGAATTCCGGGACGACGTCGCCCCCGGGCTCCTGATCACGAGCAAGGTTACCTCAATCGCCAGGTAACAGGGGCTTATCGCCGGTAGCGGGTCGGGCGTGAAGGTCGGGTCTGAAGGCCCTCCTCCCGCAGCGCTGTAGGAGCGGCTTCAGCCGCGACTAATCATGGTAACTGGTCTCGTTTACGAGCAATCGGGGCTGAAGCCCCTCCTACGAATCGGCTATGGCTTGCCGGCGATCTGCCAGAGTTTCACGGTGAGGGACTTCTCACCCTCGGCGGAATAGGTGACGGCAGTTGCCGCCAGGTAACGGCCGTTCGGACTGACGCTGACAGCGTGAATGCGCGATGGAAACTTCCCGTCGCCCCGGGGAAAGGCATCGAGTGCTCCCACCGCTTCCTGCTTGCCCGGTTCGACGAGAAGGATGACGTTGTCGACGCCTTCTTCGCTACTGACGCCGCCGCTCTGTACGAGAAACAGGTGCCGACTATCCGGCGCCCACGCACCGTAACGTGCCGCCGGGACATCGGGATAAGCCTCGGCGTTATCAACGTCCCAGACACCGGTGGCATACCCCTCATTGGTGCCGCCGAGGACAAGAACGCGGTCCTCGTCGGCGCTGAACCGGATGCTCCCGGGCGAGAAACCCTCGGCCGACAGCCGTGCAGCGGTCTCTCCATCCGGAAAGCGCCTGACCTCCACTTCGGCGCCCATCTCCGAATAACCCCGGATGAAGGCGAGGTATCCACCATCGACGGACCAAGCAACCCTGGTGGGCTGCACCTCCACCGGCCAGGCCGCCGGTGAAAGCCGGGCTTCGTCCCCGGATACGAGGCTTTCCGGAGCCTGGAAGTAAATCGAATGCCCGTCCCGCTCACGATTGACGATAGCGACGACGGGTTCATCCGGATGGAAGGCCATATCGGCGATCCTTACGCGGCCCGCCTCCCTCGAGATCGCAGCAAAATCCGGCTCGATGAAGAAATAGTCATCGGCAGGCGGCATTCTCTCCAGGCTCTCGGCGAGGGGGAGCAATGCCGCGCCGCCACTGCCGGAGACCAGCTGCCATCTGCCATCGTGGCTGATCGACATATTCAGAAAACCGCTGTTCCTCGCGCCGGATACCCACACGGGCTCCAGGTCCGGCAGAGACAGGTAAGTGGCCCCATCGCCCTCGCCGACAGCCATGAAGCTCCCGGTCGGGTCCCAGCGAATGAAGTCGTCCACGGTCGAACTGAGCTCTTCGATCTTCACTTCCGCGACCAGTTCGAGGTCGTCGAAGCTGCCGGAGAACCGGGTGTCCCATGCACCTGCGCCCGGTCCGGTGGAACTCCCGGCCTCCGTCGCCATGGCGACCGGCATACGCGCCGTCACGCGCCAGGGCGAAGGCGCCGGGTCATCGACTTTCCAGCTATCGCCCACCTCGACCAGCGTGGCCTTCTGCCTGAGCTCGATACGCACGTCGCCTTCCGTCCGGCGGGCACCGAGGAACAGATCCAGTTCGTCGCCATCGCGCCGGGAGGACACCAGAGAAAACCCGCCAGCCGGCGTCTTCAACCGGTCGGCATTCCGCGGGTTGAGCACCTGCGCGGCGATCATCGCCTGGCGCTCCTCCGGCAGCGATTCGAACTGCGAAACGAGTTCCTCACGAAGGAAGGGGTATAACGCCTCCATGTCCTCCGCACTCTCCCAGGCCGTCAGGAACTCACGATAGGTCTCCAGGGCCGCGTTCGTATCGTCCGCGACCGACGACGCTGCAAGGAGAGAGCCGCAGCCGAGCGGCACTGCCAGCAGGACGGCGAGGGCGATGACAACGAAGTCAACGATCGGCTGCTCTTTGCAGGAATAGCCACTGGGGAACAATCGGCCGAGGAATCCCACGTTTTATTCTCCTTCGTCAACGGGATGATCGGCTCGGATCCGAGCTGCGTGGCACAGCTGCGGATGGCAGCCCACGCGTCTGGAGCTCTCGGCCCCACCCCCGCTTTGTACTTATAGCGGAACACGACCCCCGTACGTGCCCTTCTTTTTCTCAATATCGCAACCGTCCGGGGATTTTGCAAACCGCCCTCCGAAACGGTGGATGACGGATGGGAGCGGCTTCAGCCGCGACCTGCCTTCACATCGAGATTACGGATTGCCTCGGCGAGGCCGTTGTGCCACGGGATTGGTTCCTGGTGCCGCTCTGAGCTTGAGCAATCCTGGAGGCAGTGGCAGCATTGACTACGCGGCACAGGGAGCCATCATGTTTTTTCGAAAACTGCTTCTTGCGCTCGGCCTGATATGCATTTTCAATTTCGATATCAGCCGGTCGCACGCAGAGGCAACCAGCGCGGGCGCTGCCTCAATTCCGGCACCGCGCGTCCATCTGAAATTCGAGGGCGATCTCGAGAACGCCGGTACGCAACCACGTCTTGCCCCCCGCATGTTCACCAGCGATGGGCGTATCTCCAGGCAGGCCCCGAACTTCGTCCAAGGAACCGACGGGCAGGCTTTACGCTTCGCCGGCGGACGCAGCGTCGATATTCCGCTGGATGTATTCCCGGGCGCCTTTCCGAAAGTCACCTTCACTGCCTGGATCTACGCCGAACCGGACTTCGCAAACGGCGCCGGGCATATCGCTTCCAACAATTCCTACCTCAGCCTTTATTACTACGCCGGCCAGTTATGGATGACGACCGACCGGTCCAACGGATTAAGATTTGCATCGACAGAGACCGTTCGGCCGGAGGAATGGGTTTTCGTCGCCGGAGTCTGGGATGCGAGCGACGGGACGGCGACCCTGTTCGTCAATGGGGAATCGAAAAGCGCTACATTCAATCCTGCCAATGATCTGTCACCAGACCGCAGCGTCTGGCTCGGTGCCCAGCACGCGAACAAATCATCCATTCGCGATATGCGCATGGATGATGTGCGTATCTACGATACGGCTCTGACCCCGGATCAACTGAATGCGCTTTACACCGGCGCGACATCACAGGCGCAAGCCATCCGGGACAGTGAGGGTCAGTCCAGAGAGGGTCTTGAAGGACCGCTTGAAAAAGAAGGGGCCCCGAAAGGCGTTCTTGGCGACAATCCCCTATCCGGCACGGACGCCGAAACGCGCGATTTGGAAGCGCCGGAAGATCTGCGGGGCGATGAGCTGAAGGAGACCGTTGAAGAAGCGCGCAACGCGACGCCGACTTATGACGGTGTCGATAAGATAGAGTGTGAAGCCGCTTTCCGAAGCACTTCCAGGGAGACGGTGCTCATTCACGGCGCCTTCCCGAACCAATTTGCGACGGCGCTCCGGAGCATTTCAAATTGCCGCCGGACTGTTTCCGTCGCGTCGGTCAATGAGAAAAACCAGTGGATTGTCGCGATGGGGCCGTCGGCGCTGGGCGAGAAGGGAGAAATCGCTCACAGCACGAACATTCCCTCGGGGCTCGCAAGACGGCTTCGGGCCATCGAAAACCGTGACGGCGAACTGACGGCGGCAGACATTGCCGAGAACGGAAGTTGGCTGATCGTCTCCGATGCAGGGATCGAACACAGCGGCGTCGCAACGACAACCATCGCTCGACTTAACGCCATTCTTCAAAACGGCAAGACGGTCACGAGCTTCGATTTTTCCCCGGACGATGCTGCGCGTTGGGTGGCCGTCGATTCCTCCGGCGGTGTCGACGGAGCCAAATTGCCTGAGGCGATGACCGCGGAGATCCGGTTTTTCCCTCTGTCGCAACGCGAAATCTCCGACGCCAGGTTCGGAACCGGTGATCGCTGGATGATGACCGGGTCGGATCTGTGGTTTGCAACCAGCGGCATGGATCCGATTGCGTTGCAACGACTACGAAGTTTACAGACGTCAGGCCGATCGCCACGCCTGATCGTGTTGGGGTCAACGCCCGGCGCCTATATCACCGTTCCTGTTGGCGCCGGGCGGCGTCCAAACGATCCGATATGGCGATTTGAAAACGCGGTGTCACTGTCCGGCATTCGAAGCCGGATGGCTGAGCACAATATCGCAGCCTTGTCGGTTGCCATGATCCGGGACAACAAGATTGCCTGGGCCCGCGGTTACGGCCTCAAAGATCCTCGCGATCCGGAAAGTTACGTCCGGCCCAATACCACATTCGAAGCGGCGTCGTTGTCAAAACCTCTGGCGGCTTTCGGGCTCATGCAACTCGTCGACCGGGAGTCGATTGATCTGGATGCGGAAGGCGGCCTCGAAGTGCTGCAGTCGTTATTCCCGCCGATTCGCCGCGTAATTTTCCGCGACGCCGTTTTGCCGCAGGCTGGCACGATCGCGCAGGTGATGCAGCACTGTGCTTCCATCTGTTATGAGGCAGCGGCCCAGTGCGCGAACAGCGGCAGCGGCGGCGGCGCGGGGCGATACGCAGTCGATGCGAATCTACCGACAGTCGATGAGATGATCCTTGGCCTCGGCGACGCCAAGTCGTCACACAAGCTGGTCCGCACGGGTAATCCGAAAGTCGAGTCGGAATATTCGAGTGCGAACTATATGCTGGTCCAGGCACTGTTCGATGTTTACGGCGACGGATTCGGGTCGCACATGGACGCGTTGATGTCTGATCTCGGTATGCGAGACAGCACGTTCGCGACACCTTACCCGAAGAGGGATGACGGGAACTTCGCGCGGGGATGGAATGGTTCGAATGTTACGCCAATTTTCGCGCGTCCCGAAAAAGCGGCAGCAAGTCTGGTTTCAACACCGAAGGATTACGCAAAATTCGTCATAGCGATGAACAGGCAGGGTAATGGGCATGTCCCGTCGCCGCTGGTGGAAAGAATGCTCGGGAAGTCGCCCCCTGCAACCAATTCGTGCAATAAGCCGGGCGCGATGGGCCTCGGCATCAATTGGGAAGCGAATGAGTTCACTTGGGGCACAGAAGCGTTTTTTCATGGAGGGCTCAATATCGGGTATCGAGCACGCATGGTCGGCCTGCCGCAGAAACAAAGCGGCATCGTCGTCTTCATGACCGGGACACTGAGCGACGCCAACGCGCTCTATCGGGAAATCGGACGCTCGGCACGAAGCGCTTACGACGATCTTTGAGTGACGGACGAATGATCAAGCGGTTTCATGGAATGTCGGATACCCGTCCTTATTGCACGATAGTCATTATTGCTGCATTGACGGCATTAATGACTTCGGCTCACGCCGCCGATCCTGTTATCCACCTCGATTTCGACGGCTCGCTCGCCAACAGCGGATCTAACGGCGTGCAGGCGGAAGCCGTCGCGCCAGGATCGCGCGGCGAAACGCCGGCGGATATTGGCTACGCGGAAGGCCGCTTCGGGCAGGCCGCGGCGTTCGACGGCGAAGCCGTGCTGCGCCTGCCCATCCAGCTCGACAAGGAAAAGTACGGACAATCCACGTTCACCGGTTGGATTTACACCGACGAAGACTGGGACGCCGAAGCGCCCATGATCGGCAATGGATCGCATCTGTGGATCAATATCTGGGGCCGCGACGTTCAGATGCGATGTGGAAAGCACTGTCTCGTCAGGCACAGCGGCCTGGCGAGCGTACCACCGGAGCGGTGGGTGTTCATCGCCGGCGTGTGGAATACCGCCGAAAATACCGCGACGCTTTATCTCGACCAGCGGGTGGCGCGCAGCAATGAACTGGACGTCACGTCGTTGCCGCAAGCAAGCGAGGATTTATGGCTCGGCGTACGTGACGGCTCGAACATGTCCGTGGCGAAAGGCATGCGGTTCGATGACTTTCGCTTCTACGATCAGGCCCTGTCGGCATCGCAGATTGCTGC
>CAYQZN010000057.1:0-13224 GCA_964421805.1 uncultured Woeseiaceae bacterium | reverse complement strand
CCGCTGTAGCGCTCGACACACTGCGCCACTGCGGCCTGGTCGCCGTTACCGATCCTCTCGAGTAAGCTCGCTTGCCCCGTCACCTGCCGTCCTGATTGTTGTACTGGTTGTCGTACTGGTTGCCTGCCGGTTCGGCGTGCCGGCCCGTTGTCGCGATAGCGCTGTGCCGCATCCGCGGCGGCGATGCCGCCACGGACAGCGCGAATCTGCATGCCGGTACTCACGGGAGCAGCGCTCCCCGACCGGCGATCACGGGGCGCAAGCTTAGCAATCTTTCTGCGCCCAGCGTAGCCAGCAGCCGGCCGCCCGCGCACAGGCCGGCATCGGCCAGGCCGGGGACGGGGCGGGGGCGCTGCGGTTTCGAGGCGGGGTTCATGGTCTTTCTCATGTTCGGGTCTCTGCCCGCGCTCCTGCGCGGGTCGACTGTCAGAACCGGTTTTCGCCGTGGCCGCGGCTTCGGATGCAGGATCTGCGCAGCCCTGCGGGACCCTGATCGGGACAGCCGCTCAGGCTATAATCCGCCCGTGGCCAATCTAATAACACTCAGCCGGTTGCTGCTGCTCATCGTGGTGGTCGCCATCGCCTACCAGCCCGAACACCCGTGGTGGCAGCTGGCGAACGTGCCGCTGTTGATATTCCTGTTCGTCACCGACGGCCTGGACGGCTGGGTGGCCCGGCGGAGGAACGAGACCTCCGTGTTCGGCGCCATGTTCGACATCGCCGGGGACCGCATCGTCGAGCTCACCATGTGGATCGTGCTGGCGGACCTGGACCTGGTGCCGGTGTGGGTGCCGCTGGTGTTCGTCGTCCGCGGCACGGTGGTGGACACGATCCGCGCCAATCAGGCCACCAGCGAGGGCAAGTCGCCTTTCAGCATGATCCGCTCGCCGCTCGGGCAGTGGCTGGTGGGCGGGCGGTTCATGCGCGGCTTCTATGCCGTGCTGAAAGCCACCGCCTTCTGCTGGCTGCTGCTGCTGCAGCCGCTGCCCACGCTCGTCCCCGCCCTCTGGTCCGAGTGGTCGGGCGTGCTCGAGGCGGTGGGCGCGGTTCTCGTCTATCTGGCGGTGCTGATCTGCATTCTGCGCGGTCTGCCCGTGGTCACCGAATTCGTCTACGAGGAACGCGACAGCCTGATGCCGAAATCGCGTCACGAGTCCGGCCGACAGGAAAGCCCCTGATGCAGCTGGCGGTGTTCGATATCGACGGCACCCTGGTGGCCGGTCCCAGCACGGAGAAGCGCTTCTTCCTGTGGCTGCTGCGCCGCGGCAGGCTGGGCCCGCTGCGGCTGCTGGCCTTCCTGCTGTTCAACCTGCGCTGGCTGGCCCGTTACGGCCGCCACGTGGCGAAGAAGAACAAGGCATATCTGCGCGGCATGGATGCGGCAACGCTGGAGCACGAGGCCCGCGCCTTCGTCGCCGGCGAGGTCGAGTCTGCCCTGCATGCACCCGCGGTGGCCAGGCTCCGCCGCCACCGCGCGGCGGGCGATGCCGTGGTACTGCTGTCCGGCACGCTACAGCCTATCGCGGAGGCGCTCGCCCGCAGACTCGAAGCCGACGAGGCGATCGGTTCCGTCTGCCTGGAGAGGCACGGCCGCCTCACGGGGCAGCCGCCCGTGCGTCATCCTTTCGGCGCGGACAAGTGCGCGCTGCTGGACGAGATCTGCGCCCGCCGCGGCGTGGCGATATCCGCCGTCGCCGCCTACGGCGATTCCCGCTGGGACCTGCCGCTGCTGGAGCGCGTGGGCACGCCGGTGGCCGTCCGCCCGGACCCGGAGCTGCAGGCGACGGCGGAAGCGCGCGGCTGGGAGGTCCTGTCCGAAGACGCCGGCGGGGGCGTCGGGCACGCCAGCCAGGACACCGTCTGACGCGATGAGCGGAGACGCCAGAACCGGCGCGCGGCGCCGTCTCGTCGCCGGCGGTCTGTTCCTGGCCGCGATGATCGTGGCCGTCTGGACGCTGCCCCTGGACGTCTGGCTCGACGCGGCCGCGGCCTGGATCGCCGAGCACCCGACGCTGGGGCGGGCCCTGTTCGTTGCCGGTTTCACCGTGGGCACCGCCCTGATGGTGCCGGGCTCGGTGCTGACCATGAGCGGCGGCTATCTCTTCGGGCTCGCCGGCGGGGTGCCACTGGTCTCGCTGGGCACGGCCCTCGGCGGCACGCTCTCCTATCTCGTCGGCCGCACGGTGGCGCGGGAATGGGTGCAGCAGAAGGTGGCCGGCGACCGCCGCATCGCGGCCCTAGACCAGGCCATCGCCCACCGTGGCTTCGTGGTGGTCATGCTTACGCGCCTGTCGCTGCTGCTGCCCTTCAATCTGCTGAACTACGCCTACGGACTCACCCGCATCCGGCTGCTGCCGTATTTCTTCGCCACCTGGATCGGCATGATCCCTGCCGTCACCCTGTACGTGTATCTGGGTTCCATCGCGAAGAACGTGGATCAGCTGGTGGGCGGCGAGGTCGAGAGCGGCATCGCCGGCAAGCTGCTCTTCGGCGCGGGATTGCTCGCCATCGTGGCCGTCACGTGGATCATCCATCGCACGGCCACGCGGGCATTGCGCCGCGAGATGGGAGAGGACCTCGAATGACCCTCAGCGGCGGCCGAGCCGCAGCATGAAGGTGATGTCCGGCGAGGTCTCCACGTCGACGTCTTCGGTGAAACCGAGCTGCAGCCGATAGTGGCGGCCGATGTCGATGCCGGCGCCGAGTCCCAGCATGACGCTGCCTCCCCAGGCGTCCAGTCCGCTGTCGATCGGCGAGCTCGCGGCCTGCAACTGGCCGAGCAGCTCGACGCGCGGGGTCAGCCGCCAGCCGACGCCTGCCTGCGCCCAGCCGCCGAATTCGCGGGTCGCGGCGCCAATCGCGGGCAGGTCGGTCGCGCCGAAACGGATGACACCGGCCATGACGTGAGCGCTCCAGCGGCCGGACCGCTCCGCCGAGTCTCGTTGCCAGGCGATGCCCAGGGAATAGTCGGCGGCCCCGTTGCCGGTCAGTTCGTCCTCGTCGCCGGTGGGCAGTTCGACGGCGGCCCGCAGGGAGAGCGAACCCCCCGCGTCCTGGCGGAGCCGGTAGCCGGCGCTCAGACGGATATCGCCCAGACCGCCCCTGCTCTCCGTCAGGTCCAGCACCTGCCCGGCGGGGTTCCGGTACGCGTAACGCAGCTCGTCCCGGGGCACCTGGTCGCGGATGCCGTCGGGCAGCCCGAAGAGGGCGTGCCAGTCGTCGATGAGGCCGTCCAGGTTGCCGCCGCTGTGGCGCAGCCAGGGCACCTCCACGCCGAACTCCCAGCGCTCACGGAAACGGGTGCGCAGGCGCAGCGCCGTGCGCCAGGTCTCGCCGTCCAGCAGGAGTTCCTCGTCGGCGTCGGTTTCGCTGATGGAGTGGCTGGAGCCCTGGACCAGGAAGTCCAGCCGCCAGGATTCTTGCGGCGCCAGCGCGGCCGACTCGCCGGGGGAGGGCAGGCCGAAGAGCCCGGTCAGCGGGCCTCCGTGGCGCACGTCCAGCTCCGTGGCGTGGGCCGGCTGCAGCAGGACCACGCAGGCGACCAGCGCCGTGATTGTGCCGACACCAATTGAACGTGGTCCGGATTTGCCGACACAATGCGCCATGCGCTGGTCCTCCCCGACGGTGACTGGAATGACTGCAACGGCTCGCGAAACGAGAGCGGAGTTTAACCGATGCTGATTGCTGTCCTCCTCGCCGTTCTTGCCGCGGCGCCCGCAGCGGCTGCGCTGCCGCCCCAGGTGCAGGCCGTACTCGACGGTCACGGCCTGGACCCGGACGATCTCAGCATCCACGTGCAGGAGCTCGGCAGCGGCCGCGAGGTGCTCGTCCACCAGGCGGATACGCCGCGCAACCCCGCCTCCGTGCTGAAGCTGCTCACCACCTTCGCCGCCCTCGACCAACTCGGCCCGGCGCACACCTGGCAGACGGAGGTGTACCTGACCGGCCGTCTCGAGGACGGCGTGCTGGATGGCGACCTGATCCTGGTCGGCGGCGGCGACCCCTACCTGGTCCAGGAGCGCTTCTGGCTGCTGCTGCGCGAATTGCGTCGCCGCGGCCTGCAGCGGATAGAGGGCGACCTGATCGTCGATACGGGCTATTTCCAGCCTCTGCCGGAGGATCGCGGCGCCTTCGACAACCAGCCCCTGCGCGCCTACAACGTGACGCCCCATGCGCTGCTGGTGAACTTCAACGTGGTGCGCTTCTGGTTCGAGCCGGCGGCCGGCGGCGTGCTGGTGGACATGGAGCCGGCGCTGGCCAACCTGCGCGTGGACAACCGCCTGCAGCCCGCGGCGGGCCGTTGCCGGGGCTATCAGCGCGGCATCGCCGTGCAGGCCCGCCGGGCCGACAGGGCAGTGACATTCTCCGGCGAATTCCCGGCCGCCTGCGGCCGCTACTCGCTGGCCCGCAGCGTGCTCGGTCACGAGGACTTCGTGTTCGGGCTGTTCACGGCGCTGTGGCGGGATATGGGCGGCGAGTTCGGCGGCGACCTGGTGGTGGCGGAGACGCCGGCCGGCGCCGAGCGGTTCTTTACGATGACGTCCCTGCCGCTGGGCGAGGTGATCCGCGCCATCAACAAATACAGCAACAACGTCATGACCCGCCAGCTCCTCTTCACCCTGGGTGCCGAGCGCTACGGGCCGCCGGGGACGGAGGCAAAGGGGCGCCGCGCGGTCGCCGAATGGCTGGCAGAGCGCGGCTTGCGCTTCCCGGAGCTGGTGCTGGAGAACGGCGCCGGCCGTTCCCGCGAGGCGCGGATCACCGCCCGCCACATGAGCGAGCTACTCGCTGCGGCCTGGGCGAGCCCCTGGATGCCCGAGTTCGCCGCGTCGATGGCCATCTCCGGCATGGACGGCACCTACGGCCGCCGTGGCGGCGGCGCCATCGCCGGCCGGGCGCGACTGAAGACGGGCTCGCTCGACGACGTCAGCACGCTGGCAGGCTACGTGCAGGCCGGGGACGGCGCACGCTATGCGGTGGTGGTGCTGCACAACGCCGGCGACGTGCATCGGGGCCCCGGCGACGAGCTGCAGGACGCGCTGCTCGAATGGCTGAACCAGTTCTCACTTTCGGTGGAGGCGCCGTAGTAGACTGCGGCGCCATGAGATTATGTCATGCACAGGGCCGCCGGCCGGCGCGGTACGTTCCGTCGGTGGTGCTATTCGCGCTGCTGGCGCTGGCCCCGCCGCTCTGGGCACAGACGGCCTACGTGACCGATAACCTGCGCCTGGGCCTGCACCGCGCCGAGGACACCAGCGACCGCGCGTTCCGCACCCTCGAGAGCGGCCAGGAGCTGACCATCCTGACCCGCGGGCCGCTGTACGCCCAGGTGCGCCTGCCCGACGGGACGGAAGGGTGGGTCAAGGCGGGCTTCCTGGTGGACGACAAGCCGGCGCGACTCATTGTCGATCAGACCCGGGCGGAACTCGAGCGCGTCAGGCAGGAACTGACCGATACCCGCGAGGCCTTCTCCGGCTCTGCCGGCCGCATCGCCGAGCTGGAGAGTACGACGGCCGCGCAGGCGGAGCAGCTGACGACCGCGAGGGCCACCGTCGCCGAACTGCGCGACGAGAACGAGGGCTTCCGCCAGAGCATGTCGCTGTACCAGTTCAGTCTGCCCTGGCCGATGGTCCTGGGCGCCGCCGTCGTCTCGCTGGCGCTCGGTTTCGTGGCGGGCATGTGGTGGATCGACCACCGCAGCCGCCGCCGCCACGGCGGCTTCCGCATCTACTGACCCGCTGCCGACTCGATCAGGCGGCCGCGGAATAGCCGTCCGGGCAGCCGCCCCGCAGCGGCAGTTGGATATCCTCGAACGATGCGTCCACGGCATCCTGGTCCGGAGCCGCGAGGCAGCGGTCTATAAGCTCCCCGGTCAGGTGCGGGGCGAACAGCAGCATGAACTCCCGCATGTAGCGCTTCAGCACCGTGTCCCGGCGGAAGCCGATCCAGGTGGTACTGCGCGGGAACAGGCCGGCCGCGTCGATGGCGACCAGGTCTGCCCGGTCCGCGCAATCATGGGCCATGGCGGCGACGATGCCCACACCCATGCCCATGCGCACATAGGTCTTGATCACGTCCGCGTCCCGGGCGGTGAAGACCACGTCGGGCTCCAGCCCCTCCGCGGCGAAGGCCCGCTTCAGTGACGATTCGCCGCTGAAACTGAAGACGTAGGTGACCAGCGGATAACGGGCGAGGTCGCGGATGCCGGGCTTGCCGGCGCGCCGTGCCAGCTCGTGGTCCCGCGGCACGAGTATCGTGCGGTCCCAGCGGTAGCAGGGCAGGCAGACCAGATCGGAGAACAGGTCTTTCCCGCCGGTGGCGATGGCGAAGTCGATGTTGCGGGCCTCCACCATGTCCGCGATCTGCTCCGAGGTGCCCTGGTGCAGCTCGAGGCTTACGTTCGGATAACGCTCCCGGAAACGCCGGATCACTTCCGGCAGGACGTAGCGCGCCTGGGTGTGGGTGGTGCCGATGGCCAGCGTGCCCTCGGTCTCCCGGTGAGCATTCGCCGCCACGGTGCGGATGTTCTCCACCTCCTGCATGATGCTGCGGGCGCGGACCACCACTTCCTGACCGGCGGCGGTGAGTCCGGCGAGGCTCTTGCCCTTGCGCACGAACAGCGCCAGCCCCAGTTCCTCCTCGAGCTGTCGGATCTGCTTGCTGACGCCGGGCTGGGAGGTGTGCAGGCGATCCGAGGCCGCGGTGATGTTCAGGCCGTTGTCGACGATGGCCAGCAGGTATCTCAGCTGCTGCAGTTTCATGGCTGGGTCCGCTTCCGTTTCCCGTACTCTATATAACGACCGGGCATAAGCGAAGAAAATTTCATTCTTTTTGGCGACTTGCTCCCGGCCGTTATAGTGTCGACCCTTATTCGTAACCGGATGCGACGATGATCTACGACAGCATACTCGACACCATCGGCGATACGCCGGTCGTGCGGCTGCACCGCACGGGTCCGGATCACGTGACGCTCTTTGTGAAGGTGGAGTCCTTCAACCCCATGGCTTCGGTGAAGGACCGGCTGGCCTACGCGGTCATCATCGACGCCGAGCAGCGCGGCGAGCTGAAGCCCGGCCAGACCGTGGTGGAAGCCACGTCTGGCAATACGGGCATCGCGCTGGCGATGGTCTGCGCCGCCAGGGGCTACCCCTTCGTCGCCACCATGGCCGAGAGCTTCTCCGTGGAGCGGCGCAAGATCATGCGCGCGCTGGGAGCGAAGGTCATCCTCACCCCGGCGGCCGAGAAGGGCACCGGCATGGTGCGCCGCGCCGAGGAACTGGCCGCCGAGCGGGGCTGGTTCCTGGCCCGCCAGTTCCAGAACCCGGCCAACCCTGCGTTCCACCGCAGCACCACGGGTCCGGAGATCCTCCGCGACTTCGCCGGCCGCCGCCTCGACTACTGGGTGACGGGCTACGGCACCGGCGGCACGATGACCGGCGCCGGCGAGGTGCTCAAGGCGGCGCGCCCGGATCTGCGCATCGTGGCCACCGAGCCCGAGGCCGCCCAGCTGCTGGCCGGCAAGGAGTGGCATCCGCACAAGATCCAGGGCTGGACGCCGGACTTCCTGCCCGACGTTCTGAACCGGGAAATCTACGACGATCTCATCCCGATCGACGACGATACTGCCGCGCAGACGTCACGGGCCCTGGCCGCGAACGAGGGCATCTTCACCGGCGTCTCCGGCGGCGCCACGCTGGCAGCCGCCCTGAAGGCAGCGGAATCCGCGCCGGAGGGCTCGGTGCTGCTGGCGATGCTGCCCGACACCGGTGAACGCTATCTCAGTACCTTCCTGTTCGAGGACATCACCGAGGGCTCCGACGACGAGTGGCTGGCCGGCCTGCCGTGAAGCGGCGGGTCTGAGAAGGCGGCCGGACCACCCGCAGGCCACCTGCGGGCCGCCTGGGCCGGTGTTGACCGGCCGGCCAGCGCTGCGACGGGTATCACAGACAGCCGCCACCTGATTCCGCACCATTCATGGTCGGGGCGGACCATGGCCGGCGGATGCCGGCCGTTCGCCGCACGCACGGAATGCGGATGGAAAGAATCGGGACAAAGCCAGCCGGCGTCGACTACCGGGCGGTCGGCGAAGCGCTGACGGCCCTGTTGCCGGAGGCGTGCCGCATCGATTTCTACGGTGACGACGGCCAGTTCGTCTGGAGCAGCGCCGGCGGCCCGGACCGCCGGGTGACGAGCGCCCTTCTGTCTCTGCCTCCGGAGCTGTTCTACGCGGCCTCGACGTCTGCCGAGCCCCGCGAACTGACACTGCCCGACGGCGACGCGCTGCACGCATTCCCGCTCGAGGATTCCGCCGGCCGCCGAGCCGGCGTGCTCGCCTGCCGCTGGCACGGGGGCAGCGCCGGCGACTGGGGGCCGGTCGCAGTCACCTGCCGGGCCCTGCCTCTGCTGGGCGGGCTGCTTGCCGAGCGCCCGTCCGCGAGCGAGCCGGAAGTCGCCTCTGCCCACGCCGAACTGGACCTGCTCTATGAACTGGAGCAGCAACTGGAGGAGGCGCCGCACGGCCAGGCGCAGCTAGCCGGCCTCGTGCGGGCCTGCGGCCGCCATCTCGGCGTGGGCTACAGCGTACTGATCCTGCCGTCGAAGCAGATCCGCATCGGCGCCACCCATCGCAGCTGGAAGGGCGCCGACCGGCGGGCGCTGGACGAGGTGATCGTCGGACGCTTCCTGCCGCGGCTGAGCCGCCGCCGCACCCCCAGCGTGCTGGACATATCGACGATGCCCGACGGCGTGCGTCAGGACGGAGACGGTCATGGTGACGGCTATCAGTTGCTGCTCTGCCCGGTGCGCGAGCGCGGCGGCAGCGTGAGCGGTGTCTTCGCGCTGGCCGGGCGCACCGACGGCAGCAGCTTCGGCGAGCGTGAGCGGCGTTTCGCGAGCCTGGTCGCGAGACGTGCGGAAAGGGTGATGGAGAGCTATTACGACGGGCTCACCGGGCTCGTGAATCGGGTCGGTTTCGAGGCTCACCTGCGCGAAAGCTACCGGGAACTGGCCGGAGAGGACGACGGCCACGCGCTGGTGATATTCGACCTGGACAAGCTACAGCTGGTCAACGACAGTTTCGGCCACGACGCCGGCGACGACATCCTGCGCCGTTTCGCCGCGGAGCTGCAGCAGGCCGTCCCCCATGACGGTGTCGCGACCCGTCTGTCGGGCGACAACTTCGGCGTCCTGCTGCACCACTGCGACGTCGAGCGGGCGGCCGCGTTCGCCGAGGACGTGCGTCGTCGCGCCCGCCGCCTTTCCTACCTGCGGGGCGACAAGGCAGTCACCATCACGGTCAGCGCCGGCGTGGCGGCGTGGCGCCGGGATTCCGGCGGCGCCGCCGCCGCACTGGTGGCGCCGAAGGTGGCCTGCACCGCGGCCAAGGAGCACGGCCGCGACCGGGTCGAGGTCTACGACCAGGACGACCGCAGCATCATCCGGCGGGCGGACGACATCCGCATCGTGGCGCACCTGCAGAACGCCCTCGACCGGGACGAGTTCGAGCTCCTCGCCCAGCCCATCGCGCCCCTGAACCACGGCGGCTCCGCCTACCACGAGGTATTGCTGCGCATGCGCGGGGCGGATGGCGAGTGGCTCGCGCCCGAGCAGTTCCTCTCCGCGGCCGAACGCTATCAGCTCATGCCGCGGCTCGACCGCTGGGTGGTCGGGCGCGCCCTGGATCAGGTCGCCGGCGCGTCGGCCGGCGCCGGCCACGTTTTCGCGATCAACCTGTCCGGCCAATCGCTGGGCGACGACGAGTTCCTCGGCTACGTCCGCGAGCGGGTGGAGGCGAGCGGGGTGGCGCCGGCCGCGCTCTGCTTCGAGATCACCGAGACCGCGGCGGTGGCCAACATGGACCGTGCCGCCGCGTTCATCGCGACCATGCGCGAACTCGGCTGCCGCTTCTCGCTGGATGATTTCGGCGCCGGCCTCAGTTCCTTCGCCTACCTGAAGGACTTCGACGTGGACACGCTGAAGATCGACGGCAGTTTCGTCCGCGACGTCACCGCCAACCGGGTCTCGGAGGCGATGATCGCCGCCATCACCCAGGTGGCCCGGGTGATGGGGCTGACTACGGTGGCGGAATACGTCGTCAGTGAATCCGTCCGGCGCAAGGTACGCGAACTCGGCGTCGACTACGCCCAGGGTTACCACATCGGCGAACCGATGCCGCTGGCCGACGTGGTGTCCGGCCTGGCCGCGGAGCACCGGGTCGCGGCGGGCGCGACCTGAGCGGGCGGTAACGCCAACGGAATCAGAATACGCCGGCTTCCAGCCCGGCGGCCACGGTCATCCCCAGCTCCTCGCACTCGCCCAGGCGTGCCTCGTCGAATTCCCCGGCGACGACCAGCGGTGGCTGGATCTCCTTCAGCGCGAGTCCGGCGACGATGCGCTGCACGCTGGTGACGGCCCCGGTGCCGTCGTTGCCGGCGCGCACGAACAGCGCGTACGGCTTGGCCTCGACCTTCTCGAGGCAGGGATAGTAGATGCGGTCCAGGAAGACTTTCAGACCGCCGCTCATATAGCCGAAATTCTCCGGCGTGCCGAGGATCATCGCATCGCTCCAGAGTACGTCGTCGGCGTCGGCCTCGAGCGCCCCGAGTACGCGCACGGTGACGCCGTCGATGTCATCGTGCCGGGCGCCGCGGATCACGGCCTCCGCCATGCGCTCGGTGGTGCCCGACTGGGAGTGATAGACGATCAGCAGGTGTTTGTCCGCCATCGGCGCATGTTCGTCCAGCGCCGCCGCCGCTGCAACCGCCTGCGGCTCGGGCTACACTGCCGTCATGGCGGCGGACGCGCTCATCGGGACACTGTCACCCACCGTGGAGGCCGATCTGCCGGGGCCGCTGGCGGACGACCTGCATGCGTTCCTGGACTCGCTGGATGCGCCGTTCGACGAGGTCGCGAACGCTCTCGAGGCCGCCGGCAGCGAGGCCGTCGCGGCGCGGGTGCTGGCCGCCAGCGAGTTCGTCCGCCAGACGCTGCGCGCCGACCCGGGCGAGTTCGCGGGGCTGATCGCCGGTGGCGACCTGGAGCGTCCGCGTCGCTCCGGAGAGATTGCCGCCGCGGTCGCCGGTGCCCTGGACGAAGGCCCGGCGGACGGCGTGGCGCGCCGGCTGCGGCGGCTGCGCCGGCGGGAGATGGCGCGCATCGCCTGGCGCGATCTGGCCGATCTCGCCACCCTGGACGAGACCCTGCACGAACTGAGCGACCTGGCCGATGCCGCGGTCATCGCCGCCATCCGCCATGCCGGCGAGGCGCTGTCGGAGCGCCACGGCGTGGTGCGCGATGCCGCCGGCGAGCCGGTCTCCCTGATCGCCATGGCCATGGGCAAGCTGGGCGGGCGGGAACTCAATTTCTCCTCGGACATCGACCTCATCTTCGTCTACCCGGACGCGGATGAGAGCGACGGGGCCAGGCCGTTGTCGGCGCCGGAATATTTCGGCCGCATGGTGCGCCGGGTGGTCGCGCTGCTGGGCGAAGTGACGGCCGACGGCTTCGTCTTCCGCGTCGACATCCGGCTGCGGCCGTTCGGCGACAGCGGCCCGCCGGTGGTGAGTTTCTCCGCCATGGAGAACTACCTGCTGCAGCACGGCCGTGACTGGGAGCGCTACGCCTACGTGAAGGCGAGACCGCTCTCCGACGAGGCCGGTATGGCCGCCTGGCGCGAGCTGGAGGCGAACGTGCTGACGCCGTTCGTCTACCGCCGTTACCTGGACTACGGCGTCTTCGAGTCGCTGCGCTCCATGAAGGCGATGATCCGTGCGGAGGTCGAGCGCCGCGAGATGCATGCCAACGTGAAGCTCGGCCCCGGCGGGATCCGGGAGATCGAGTTCATCGCCCAGTCGTGGCAGCTGGTGCGCGGCGGCAGCGACCAGGCCCTGCAGAGCCGTGAACTGCGTGCCGCGCTGACGGCGCTGGCGGAGCGACGTTATCTGCCGGCGGAGAGCGTGTGGGAACTGCTCGACGCCTATCGCTTCCTGCGCCGGCTGGAGAACCGGCTGCAGGAGATCCGCGACCGCCAGACCCACGATCTGCCGGCGGGCGAGCTGGACCGTGCCCGACTGGCCCTGGTCATGGATCATCCAGACTGGCAGAGCCTTGCCGACGCGACGAAGCGGGTGCGTGCCGTCGTCGGCGGCCACTTCGAGGAGACCGTGTTCCGCGCCGGCGAGGACGTGCGGGCCGAGCGGCCTGCGTTGCAGGCGCTGTGGGAGTCGGCCGATGCCGACGGGCTCGAGGAACGCGTGGCGGCGGCAGGCTACGCGGAGGCGGAGGCGTTCGCGCGGGTGCTGGGCCGCCTGCGCGCAGACATCGAGACCCGCCGGCTGGACGAGATCTCCCGCCAGCGGCTCGACGAACTGATGCCGCCGCTGCTGGAGCGGCTGCGGGACCTGGACGAGCCCGACGTCGCCCTGCACCGGCTGAGCGGAATACTGGGCGCGGTGCTCCGCCGCAGCGCCTACCTGGCCCTGCTGCTGGAGAACCGGCAGGCCCTGGAGCGGCTGGTGGAGCTGGTCTCCAAGAGTGCGTATCTCGCGACGGAACTCGCCGCGCACCCGCTGCTGATGGACGAGCTCATCGATCCGCGGATCGCGGACCGGGAACCCGGCGCGGCGGACCTGCGGGTGGAATACGAGACCCGGCTGTCCGCGGTGGGCGCCGACGACTCGGAGGCCGCGGTGGAGGAACTGGCGCGCTTCCAGCGGGCGGCCACCTTCCGCGTGGCGGTGGCGGATTTCAGCGGCCGCCTGCCGATCATGAAGGTGAGCGACCGGCTCACGGAGATTGCAGAGATGGTGGCGGCCAGCGCGCTGTCGCTGGCCTGGAAGGACCTGGTGGCCCGCCACGGCCGGCCCTGGTGCACGGTGGACGGCGTGCGCCGGCGCGCCGGCTTCGCGGTGGTCGGCTACGGCAAGCTCGGCGGCATCGAGCTCGGCTACGGTTCGGACCTGGATCTGGTGTTCGTGCACGACTCGGCCGGTGAGGATCAGGAGACCGACGGCGAAAAGTGCGTGGACAACGCGGTGTTCTTCGGCCGCCTGGCCCGGCGGCTGGTGCACGTCCTGACCGTGCAGACGGTGTCGGGCGCACTGTACGAGGTGGACACGCGGCTGCGTCCCAGCGGCCGCTCGGGCCTGCTGGTGAGCTCCGTCGGCGCGCTGGAGCGCTACCAGCGCGAGGATGCCTGGACCTGGGAGCACCAGGCGCTGCTGCGCA
>CAYQZN010000056.1:0-13308 GCA_964421805.1 uncultured Woeseiaceae bacterium | reverse complement strand
GCGCCGCTGGCGCTTATCGGCGTCACTGTCGGCCTGCTGCTGTTCCAGACCCCGTTCGAGTTCATGGCCATCCTCGGCTTCCTGAGCCTGATCGGCATGCTGGTGAAGAATTCCATCGTGCTGGTGGACCAGGCGGATATCGAGATCGCGGGCGGCAAGCCCGGCCAGCAGGCGGTACTCGATGCCGCCGTGGCGCGTGCCCGGCCGGTGTTCCTCGGCGCACTCACGACCATCCTCGGCGTGGCGCCGCTGCTGGCCGACCCCTTCTTCAAGAGCATGGCCGTCACCATCATGTTCGGTCTGGCGTTCGCTACGCTGCTGACGCTGATCGTGGTGCCGCTGCTCTATGCAGTGCTGTTTCGTATACGGGAGTCTTCGCCGGCCTGAGACGACCGCACTGCCCGAGCATCCGCGTGCCCGGGCAGTCGTCCTGCGGCAAGAGCGCCGCGGCGGCTCAGCCGGTGGTGTCTCCTTCAAGCGCTGACCACGTCGTATCGATGAACTCATCGACCACGCCGTCGCCGTCCTCGTCGATCTCGAGGCGCACCAACTTCTCGTTGACGATGACGATGCGTACCTGGCTGTCGTCCGCGCCCGTGATCAGGATCTCCCCGACGTACGGCGGGTTGTCGCCGGTCGCCTGGATCGGCGTCACGGTCTCGTAATCCACGGTCCCGCCGAGGGCGTTACCACCGATGCGGCCGAATACCTCCGCCAGCACGGTCTGCGGCACCAGGCCGGTGTCGATCTCCAGCGTGTGGTCGTAGTTCTGGAAGGTCACGCTCAGACCGGCCTCGGAGAGCTGCAGCTCGTCACCGGACAGCGCCGTGGCGATCACGGGGAAGTCCAGGGTGTCGAGGGTCAGCGTCATGTCGCCGTCGGCGGTCGCGCCGCCGGAGGCGTCGCTCACGACGAGGTTCGTCAGCTGCATATCCAGCGTGATCAGGAAGACGTCGGTCAGCGGATCGCCGTTGATCGCGGCGACGATCAGCTCCAGCTCTCCGTCGATGACATAGCCGTCGTTCTCGTCGCAGTTGTCGAACACGGCGGTGATTGTGTCGCCCACCGTAAGCGTGTTCGGGTCTGCCACGTCTCCGGACAAGGTGATGGTGCCGCCTGCCGCACAGGGCTCCACGATGCCGCTGAACGGCACCTCCGAGCCAGCCTCCCCGCTGCCCACTTTCAACAGCGCCGGCATCGCGTCGTCCGCCGACAGCACCAGCGGATCGCTGATCTCGCTGACGTCGAACAGCATCATGATTCCGGTGACCGTCGCCGCGCACACGTCTTCGCCGTTAGCAACGGTAATCGCCAGCGTCGGTCCGGTGGTGCCGGGCGGCGGCGCAATGGTGTCTCCTCCGCCGCCACCTCCGCCAGTGGCGATCGTGGTGACGATGCCGAAGGCCGCAAACACGAGTACCGCGGCCATGCGGTACCAGCCTCTTTCAAGCGCTTTCATTTCGGTACCTCCACAGTATGGGCCGCGGCGAAGGCGGCGAGGCAGCCCAGTGCGGCTGCCAGCAGATCGCCGGAGTCGAAACGGCCATGGATGACGTAGGCCTCGACGAGCCCGGGAACGGGGCCCGTGCCCGGGAGGCGATACATCGACAGGATCAGAGCCTCGGCCGGCGTCGACTGCAGCCACTCCAGGAGGGCTGCGATCAGGAGCCAGCCGGATGCCCCATAAACGGGGGCCCGCGGGTGCGGTCGCAGCATCAGGATGATGAGCAGCGCGAACCCGTAGGCATGCAGGAGAGAGGGAAGCCATGCGCCGGCCGGCATAGCCGCGATATTCCACGACGGTTGCAAGGCGGCAAAAGGCTGCAGGAACAGCACCGAGCCCCAGTCGCGCCCGATGAGGTACACGCCGACACCCAGGAGAAGTGACGCCATGGCGGAGCCTGCCAGGAGCGCCGTCCCGCGGGTCCGATTGCGATAAACCGCTGCTGCGGTGACCATCGCTTTCTTGCGGCTTTGCTCCGCAGACGACTCCACGGCGCAGCCGCCCTCCTTATATCAGCTTAGATCAAGTACCACGCCGCGCAATGGTTGGAATCACGAATGGCGCTGACGGTCGCCTTGCGCCTTGGAGTGACCCTCGCTAGCAGTGCAGCCGGTTTAGTTCAATGGCAGAACATCACCTTGCCGCCACGGTCAGGGCACTATTTTGCCAACAGGCCGTCGCTCGCCAGGCGTCTTACGATCACGTCGGCTTCGTCGGTGATCAGTGAGTAATCCATGGGATCATCAAGATTGCGTTTCACCGTGATGGTCGACTCGATACCCCATACCGGCTCTCTGGTCTGTACCGAATAGACCTGAGAGGCCAGCACCACGACGTCTTTCATCGCAACGGTCGGCGGTTCCCGATACTCGTTCAGCTGCACGCTCCAGACGTTGTAGTAACGTGTAGACCCGAACGTGTAGGTCGCATCCGGACGCATGGTCTTCAACTTGCCGTCGGTTTCGACGTCGACCAGCTGGGTGACCAGCACGGCGTCGGAGCCGAGCTGCTCCACCATCGCCGCGACGGTATCGCGATTCAGCGGAGTGGTCGTCTTCATTCGTGACGTGCTCGCCACGGCCCGGACCCCCTGGCCTGCGAGTTCCTTCACGATTGCCCGCTCGAGAATGCGACGCCGGTCGAACGAATTAAATAGCGAGACCACCAGCACGTTGGCGTAGGGCGCATCGGCGGAGTCGCTGAGGGGAAGGACCGTCGTCACCTGACGCCCCGCGCAGGCGGCAAGCAGAAAGCCGATCGTTAGCAACAGAATCTTCTTCACGGTTCCTACTCCCTGCACCGGTCGCGGCATGACGAGAAACAGCCGCCTGGAAACAGGGCAGTCTGGTCCAAAACCGCTTCGGTTACCAGCATGCCGGCGTGGAGACTGTCGATGCGCGATGCGTATCGAATCAATGCCATTAAAGCATTGGACGCATCGCCGACGGCTGGCTATCTTCGATACTCAACACCGGCCGGTCGATCGGGTTAAGCCGTGCACGCCGGCACGAGCCTCCATCGCGGCGTTCCGTGAGATTGCCGGGAAAACAACCGCCGTGGAGGTAACAGTGGCGTTTACACAGATCCGGAACCTGCGTACGCGCATGCAGGAGTCGATCATCGGCCAGGCCGCTGTCGTCGAGCGCCTGATCATCGGTTTGCTCGCCAATGGCAATCTGCTCGTCGAGGGCCTGCCGGGTCTCGCGAAGACCCGCGCCATCAAGTCGCTGGCGAAGAATCTCGAAGCGGATTTCAGCCGCATACAGTTCACGCCGGACCTGCTGCCCTCGGATGTCACCGGCACCGAGGTCTACTACCAGTCTGACAGCGGTGCGGAGTTCCGCTTCGAGCCGGGCCCGATCTTCGCCAACATCGTTCTCGGAGACGAGATCAATCGCGCGCCGGCCAAGGTGCAGGCAGCGATGCTCGAGGCGATGGAGGAGCGCCAGGTGACCGTGGCCGGCAAGACGCATTCGATGCCACCGCTGTTCATGGTGATGGCCACGCAGAACCCGGTGGAACAGGAAGGCACGTATCCGCTGCCGGAAGCGCAGATGGACCGCTTCCTCATGCATGTCAATATCGAGTACCCGCCGGTCGAAGACGAGGTGCTCATCGTCGATCTCGTCCGTAACGAGGAAAGGGCCCTGCAGGAAGCGACCGGCAGGTCCGAGGGTGAGGCATCCGGCAGCGGCGTCTCGGGCGGCGAACCGGAGCGCATATCGCAGCAGGCTGTCTTCGACGCACGGCGGGAGATCGCCGCGATCCACGTCTCCGACGCGATGAAGCGCTATATCGCCGATCTGGTCTATGCGACCCGCACACCCGCCAAGTATTCCGACGACCTGGATCGCTGGATAGACGTCGGCGGAAGTCCGCGCGCCTCGCTCGCGCTCGACAAGTGCGGCAGGACCCACGCCTGGCTTAACCAGCGCGACTTCGTCGACCCCGAAGACATCCGCGCCATCACCCACGACTGCCTGCGGCATCGCCTGATGCTGTCCTACGAGGCCCAGGGCGAGGGCGTCACTGCGGATCGGGTGATCGACGCCATCCTGGATCAGGTTGCCCTGCCGTAGACATGGACACCTCGGCGGCCGACCCGCGCATCCGTGTGTCGCTGGAACATCTGCGCGACCTGGAAGGCGCCGCCCGGAGTCTGAGCTTCCTGCCCAGCCAGCCCGCGGCCAGTGCCCTGACCGGACGGCATGCGTCACGGCTGCGCGGCCGCGGGCTGAATTTCGAGGAAATGCGCAACTATCTGCCCGGCGATGACGTCAGGTCCATCGACTGGAAGGCGACGGCGCGCACCGGCAGCCCTTACGTGCGGGTGTACACCGAGGAGCGCGATCGTCCCGCGCTGCTCGTGGTCGACCAGTCCATGTCGATGTTCTTCGGCTCGATGCTCAACATGAAATCGGTGACTGCCGCTGAAGCCGCAGCAGTGGCCGCGTTTCGGGTGCTGCGCGTCGGCGATCGCGTCGGCGGCATCGTCTTCAATGACACCGAGCAGAAAGAGTTCGCACCCAGACGCAGCAGGCGTACGCTGTATGCGCTGCTCGAATCATTGAGCAGGATGAATTCGACCCTCGACGCCGACAACGCCGTCGAGCGGCAGCCGGGACGACTGAACGACATCCTGAAAAGCGTAAGCCGTCTGGCGTCGCACGATCACCTGGTCATCGTCTTCAGCGACTTCGACGGCATCGACGAGACGACCCACCGTTACCTTTCCAATATCGCGGTTCATAACGATCTGGTGCTGATGCTGGTGCACGATCCGGTCGCGGAGCGCATGGCGAGCGGAGAACGCGTGGTCATCGGCGACGGCCGTCTGCAGGCCGAAGTGGATCTTGCCTCTCCGGAGACCGTCGAGGCCCTGAGCGGATTCACCCGGCAGCGCCTGGAGCGCATACGTGACTGGCAGCGGGAGATAAACCTGTCGGTGCTGCCGCTCAGTGCCGGGCAGGAGACGCTGCCCCAGATACGCAGACTCATGGGCCAGCTCGCGCCGCGGCGGAGGGTGCGGTGAGCGATCGCTTCCAGGGGCTGAACCTCGCCGAGCTGATGGATCTCCTGCACGGGATCGTGTTGCCCGAGCCGGTCTCCTGGCTGCCGCAGACGGCCGGCTGGTGGACGCTCGGCGGCTGGCTCATCGTAATCGTCGCGATCGCCGTTGCGCACTGGCTTCGTTACCGCCGGCGCAATCGCTATCGCCGCCAGGCCGAGGCCGAGCTCGACTCGATCGCCGCCCGCATCGGATCGGAGCCGGCCGCGACGGCAGGGGAGATCGCCGAACTCGTCAAGCGTACGGCGCTGGCTGCCTATCCGCGCGGCCGCGTCGCAGCGCTGCACGGTCCGGACTGGGCGGAGTTCCTCCGGGAGTCGACCAGTAACGACCACACCGTTGCCGGCGGGGCCGATCGGCTGGCGGCCGCCGCCTACCGTCCCGATGCCGTCGGCGAGAATCTCGTCGAGCCGGCCCGGCGCTGGATACGGAAGCATCGTGCTTGAGCTCGCCCACCCCCTCGCACTGGCGCTTTTGCCGCTGCCGCTGCTCGCCCGGTGGCTGCTGCCGCCCCACCGCGAGAAGGTGAGTTCATTGCGCGTGCCATTCTTCGACGAGGTGGTCGACGCCGCCGCGGCGCGCGCGAGCCCGGGCGCCCTGGTACTGCGACGACGGTGGCTGCAGGCCGTGATCGGGTCGCTCGTCTGGACGCTGCTCGTCGTCGGCGTTGCCAGACCCGAATGGGTCGGCGAGCCCATCGTCAGGACGGAGGCGGCACGCGACATCATGCTCTCGATCGACCTCTCCGGGTCGATGGACTACCGGGACTTCCCGGGCGCGGACGGCAAGAACGTGTCCCGTTTCTCGGCGGTGCAGCGGGTCGTGGACCGTTTCATCGCGCAGAGGGAAAGCGACCGCATCGGGCTGATCGTGTTCGGTAACAAGGCCTACATCCAGCTGCCATTTACCCGCGACCTCGAGACTGCCCGGGCGCTGGTCGAGCTCATGGACGTGGCAATGGCGGGTCCGCAGACGGCGCTCGGCGACTCGATCGGGCTCGCGATCCGCGCTTTCGAGGAAAGCACGGTCGACGATCGCATCCTTATTCTCCTCACCGACGGCAACGACACGGCGAGTACGATGACGCCGATAAACGCGGCGGACATCGCCGCGCTGAACGGTGTCGAGATCTATACGATCGGCATCGGCGACACCGAGGCCACCGGCGAAGACCGGGTGGATTTCGACCTGCTCGCCGAGATCGCCGGACGGACGGGCGGAGAATTCTTCAATGCCCGGGACGAGGACGGTCTCGCGGCGATCTACGACCGCATCGACGACGCCTCCGTCGCCGACGTGCGCACGCAGTCCTGGCGGCCGCGCACCTCGCTCGTCCACTGGCCCGTCGGCGGGGCGGTCCTGCTGGTACTGCTCGGCTACACCGCATTGCTGCTGACCGGCCGCCGGCGGAGCAGCGCCGCATGATCGAGGCACTGCATTTCCTGCGGCCGCTCTGGCTCGTCGCGATTCCCGCGATCGTGTTCGTCTGGTGGCTGGTCCGCCGGCGCGAGACGCGCAGACGGGATGTCGCTGCCTTCGTGGCCCCGCACCTGCGCGCGGCACTGACGGTTAACCGGCAGGCGCAGGGCAGGTACCTCGCGGTCGACGGCGTGGCCATCGCCGTGCTGATCGCAGCAGTCGCGGCCGCCGGTCCCACCTGGAGCAAGCAGGTGAGTCCGTGGTTCGAGGAGGCGGCGCCGCTGGTGATCGCGATCGAGGTAACCGACTCGATGCGCAGCAACGACCTCCCGCCCACGCGGCTGGACCGGGCCCGCTTCGAGGTGCTGGACCTGGTCGAGGCGCGCACCGGCTCACGCACGGCGCTGATCGCCTACGCGGGTTCGGCGCACATCGTCATACCGCCGAGTGCTGATGCGAAAGTGCTGAAATTATTTCTCGAGGGGCTGGACCCCGTCGTCATGCCGACGCCCGGCACCGATGCCCGGACCGTGCTGCCGGTCGCCTCGCAGCTGCTCGGCGAGGACCAGGCGATCGGCACGCTCCTGTTCATCAACGATGGTTTCGAGAGTGCCGACGTCGACGCGCTCGCCGAGTTCGCGCAGTTACCCGGCACGCCGGCCATGGCGGCGCTCGTGGTCGGCACCGACGCGGGCGGCGTGGCGCTGCTGCCGGACGGCGCTCCCGTGCTGTCCGAGACCGGCGGCCCCCTCGATACCAGCATCGATACCGGTGTGCTGAACCGTGTCGCGAGCGCGGGTGTCTCGGTGATACGCGCGCAGCCCGGCGGTGCCGATACCCGCAGGCTGGTGCGGACCATCCAGTCGAACCTCAGGCAGGCCGACGATCCGGACGCCGAATGGAAAGACGAGGGGTGGTGGCTGGTGTGGCCCGCCCTGCTGCTCGCGCTCTCCTGGTTCCGCCGCGGCTGGACGATGAAGTGGTGAGCCGCAAGACACTCATGCGGCGACTCGACGGGTTGTGGGCACAGCTTCTGCTCGCGACCGGTCTGGCTCTGTTGGTACTCGCCTGGCAGTCCACTCGCGTCAGCGGGTTCACGGACCTCTGGCTTACGGCCGACCAGCAGGCGATGCTCGCGTTCGACGATCGTGACTGGGACCGGGCGGTCGAGACCTTCGATGACCCCGGCTGGAAAGGTCTGGCGGCTTACCGCGGCGGCCGATACGAAGCAGCGGCACAGGCGTTCGGGCGTCTTCCGTCGGCCGAAGGTTACTTCAACCGCGGCAACGCGCTGATGAAAGGGCGTGAATACCGGAATGCGGTGAGGGCTTTCGAGCTCGCCGTGCAGGCGGCACCGGACTGGACCGAGGCACGGGAGAATCTGGAGGTCGCGAAGTACACGGTGGAGTACATCGAGGGCACGCGGGAGCAGTCGGCCACCGGCGACCAGCCGGACCTCGGGGCGGACGACTACGCCTTCGACAACGAGGAAGACCGGGGCGGTGAGACCGAGATATCTCGTGAGAGCACGGTCGAGCTGCAGTCCGCCGAGAAGTGGATGCGCTCCGTCGACACCGAGACGAGCGATTTCCTGCGCACCCGCTTCATGCTCGAAGCCAGCCGCGCACAGCCGTGATGAGATACCGCATCGCGAGCCTCCTGCTGCTGCTCGGGATCGCAGCGACGGCCCATGCGCAGGTGCAACCCGTCGTCCGGGTCGAGGCGACGCCCGAGCAGGTGCTGGTTGGCGAGCCGGTACGCCTCCGGGTCACCGTACTCGTGCCCACCTGGTTCCCGACGCCGCCGGTATTCCCGACATTCGAACTGGCCAACGCCATCACCCGGCTCCCCGCGGATAGCTCCTTCTCGACGCGTGAACGCATCGCTGGCGATAGGTGGTCTGGCATCGTGCGCGACTACCGCGTCTACCCCCTCGCCGCCGCAACCTATTCGCTGCGCGGACTCTCCATGACGGTGAGTTATGCGAACCCGGGCGGCCAGCCGTCGGTTGCCAAGATTGCTTTGCCCGAAGTCACTTTCCGCGGCGTCGTGCCGGAGGGGGCCCGGAAGCTGGACCCCTACCTGGCCGGCAGCGCGTTGACCCTCGAGCGCAGTATCGAGGGTGATCCGGCAGACCTGACGGTCGGTGACGCGGTGGTGGTCCGCTATACCGCGGAACTCGCCGGCCTGCCGGCCATGTTCCTTCCGCCCATGATCGACCCGCCGGAGGTGCCAGGCGTTTCGGCCTACGTGCAGGAGCCGGAGGTCGCCGACGGGGAGATGGCGCGACGCAGCGAACAGGTGACCCTCGTGTTCGATGCCGGCGGCACGTTCGAACTGCCCGGGGTCTCGCTCGATTGGTGGAACACCGACGAAGGCCGCATCGAGACGGCCTCCGTGCCGCCGCTGTCGCTGACGGTGGCGGGGCCGTCGCCGGAGCCGAGTGCACCCGAGTCCGCACCTCCGGACCCGGGGCGGCTGATCGCGCTGCTGATCGCCGCCCTGGCGGCGATCGGGCTGCTGGTCAAATTCGTTCCCGCCGCCCTGCGCGGGTTCCGCGCGCGGGCCGAGCGGCGGCTGCAGACGGAGGCCCATGCCTTCGGCGAGTTCACGAAGGCGGCGGCGTCAGGCGATGCCGGGGTCACGTACGGGGCGCTGCTGGCCTGGCTCGACCGGATCACGGCCGGGCCCGCTGCCAGACGATTCTGCCGGGAATACGGGGACGAACGCCTCGCGGCCGATCTCGACGCGCTCAGTCGGAGTCTGTTTACGGATAGCGCACCGGCACCGGACCTGCGACACTTCTCGCGTTCCTTCGCGCGTGCGCGGCGGCGTTATCTGGCAACGGTCCGGCGTCCGGCCGGCCATGGATTGCCAAGTCTGAATCCATGAGCGGTCGGCGCCCCGGCATCGGAAATACGGAGCTTGGTCAGGGACCGATGGTGAAATCTCACGCCCGCAACGCCGGCACACGCCTGCCACGGCACGGATGGCCGCTGGCAGCCGTCCTGCTGCTGCTGGCCGGTTGCGGCGACGAACCGGCTCCCGGTGGCGATACGGCGACCCAGTCGGCGACCGAGCCGGCGAGCGGGGACGCGGTGGCGGCGGCCGGCTTCGTTGGCATCGACGCGTGCGTCTCCTGCCATGAGGTGGAAGCGGAGGCCTGGCGAGGTTCCCACCACGACCTGGCGATGGCGCCTGCCGGTCCCGAAACGGTGCTCGGGGACTTCTCCGGGATCACCTTCGAGCATCACGGTGTCGAATCCCGCTTCTACATGCGCGACGGCCGTTACTACGTGCGCACGGACGGCCCGGACGGCGAGCTGGAGGAGTTCGAGCTCCGCTGGACCTTCGGTGCGGAGCCGCTGCAGCAGTACCTGGTGGAGTTTCCCGATGGCCGTATCCAGGCGCTCGGTATTGCCTGGGATACCCGCCCGGCAAGCGCAGGCGGTCAGCGCTGGTTCCATGTCTACGGCGACGAGGACATCCCGGCCGGCGACGAATTGCACTGGACGCAGCCGTCGCAGAACTGGAACTACATGTGCGCGGACTGCCACTCCACCGCCTATCGGAAGAACTACGACCCGGAGACGAATACCTTCGCCTCGCAGTGGAGCGACGTGGATGTCGCATGCGAAGCCTGCCACGGCCCGGGGTCGGTACACGTGACGCGGGCGGAGGAAGGCCGTCTCGATGAAGGCTCCGGCCTGTCCGTGTCGTTCGCGGCCGCCGACCGCGGCAGGTTCCTGGAGGATGGCGCCACCACGTTCACCATCACCGGCAGCGGCAGTGCCACGGACCAGGTGGAGGCATGCGGGCGCTGCCATGCCCGGCGCGCACCGCTCAGCGACGAATACCATCACGGCCAGCCGCTGATGGACTCCTACCTGCCGGCCCTGCTGACCGAGCCGCTGTACTTCCCCGACGGGCAGATCCGCGACGAGGTCTATGTGTACGGTTCGTTCCGGCAGAGCCGCATGTACCAAGCCGGCGTCGTCTGCAGCGACTGCCACGAGCCGCACAGCCTGCGACTACGCGCCGAAGGCGATGCCGTCTGCGCGCAATGCCACCTGCCCGATCACTACGACGGCGAGGCGCACAGCCGCCACGTCGACTCCCCGCAAGCGCCGGGCTGCCGCGACTGCCACATGCCCGCGCGCAACTACATGGTGGTGGATCCCCGCCGTGATCACAGCTTCCGCGTTCCCCGGCCCGATCTCGCGGCCTCGCTCGGCGTCACCGACGCATGTGCCGCCTGCCACGGCGACAAGCCGGCCGGCTGGAGTGCCGCCGCCGTGCGGGACTGGCTCGGGCGGGATGCCGCCGGGCTGCAGCAGTTCGCCGCCGCTTTCTCGGCGGCGGGCTCCGGACAGATCGATGCCGCGGCCGACCTGCGTCGCATCGCGACGGACGGTGAGCAGCCTGCGATCGTGCGCGGCACGGCACTGGCTCTGCTGGGCGGTTATCGGGCTCCCGTTGCCATCCCGACGGCGGCGGGCGCGTTGCGGGACGGCGACCCCGCCGTCAGGCACGCGGCGCTGCGATCCATGGAGGCCGTCCCGCTGGAGGAGCGGCTCGAGTATCTGCGGCCCCTGCTGACGGACCCCGTGCGGGCGGTCCGGACCGAAGCCTCCAGGCTGCTCGCGGGCATCGACCCCGTGTTCCTCACGGCGGCAGAGCGCGAAGCGTTGAAGGGGACGGTGGCAGAGTACGTGGAGGTTCAGCGGGCGAGCCTGGACCGCCCCTCCGCCTGGCTGAATCTGGGCAATCTCTACCTGCAGAGCGGTGACGCGGAAGCGGCCCTGGAGCACTATCGCGGCGCGCTGAAGCTCGATCCGGACTTCGAGCCCGCGTACGGCAATCTCGCGGATCTGCTGGCCCGTCTCGGGCAGGAGGCGGCTGCCGGCGCCATGCTGGGAGAGGGACTTGCGCGGCACCCGGACAGCGCCACCCTGCATCACGCCCTCGGGCTGCATCGGATCCGCTCGGGCGAGCGGGCAGCCGCGCTGGAGTCACTCGCGAGGGCCGTCGAGCTGGCACCGGACGACAGCCGGTTCCGCTACGTCTATGCGGTCGCCCTCGACGGCGCCGGCGACAAGGAGCAGGCGCTGTCGGAGCTGGCCGAGGCGCATCGGCGATACCCGGCGGATGCGGACGTGCTGCAGGCGCTCGTGGGCCTGCACCTGCGTGCCGGCAACGTGGACGAGGCGCGGGGCTACGCCCGCACGCTGCTGCGCCTCACGCCCGATGACGCGGAGCTGCAGCGCCTGCTGGACAGGCTCGACGGCGGCTGACGTGTTTGGCCCCTGGCAAGGCTGACCGCGTGCGACCGATTCCGGATGACCACTTTGGAGGAGAGACGCTCATGAAGACCGGATGGACTGTTGTGCTGTTGGCGGTGCTGGCTTCCGGCACGGGTCTGGCTGCCGAGACCGAAGAAGAACGCAAGGCGAGGCAGGCGGAACTGGACGCAGCCTGTGAAGCCGCCCGACAGAAGAAGCTCGTCGAGGTTCGCGCGGAGTACGTCGAGGAGTGCGTCCTGAAAGAGCAGCGTCCGGACCGGGAGTCCTGCGAGCGCTTTTATGCCGACTACGGCGAGGGCTCCGCCAACCGCGCCCCATTGTTCTACGACCTGCCGGAGTGCGTCGCGGCACACGAATATCGGACGAGCTACCGGCGCTCAGGCAAGTGAAACCATGCGTGGCTCAGCATGGTTTGCCCGTTGGAGCTCGTCTCAGGGGTCTTCACACCGCCGCAGCGGCCACCTCTGCCTCGACCTCGCGTATCAGCTCCATAAGCACCTGCTCCGCGGGAGCCGGGGTACGCTCGCGCAGACGGATGAAGCCGTAGTCGCCGTGCAGCCAGGGCAGGTCGATATCGAGCCGGACGAAGCGATCGGGGCCGGGTTCTCCCGCTACGTCTTTGGCCGGCGCGAGCCCCACGGCGTCGCTCGCCTCTATGATCGCGCGCATCAACGGTACGGTGTCCACGCGGATGGCGGGTTTCAGCTGCGCTACCCGCGGCGGCAGTGCGGACGTCACCAGCGGATACTGGAATACCTGGTCGAGGGTGAGTTGCTTTACCCCGGCCAGCGGATGGCCCGGCCGCACGACCAGATTAGCCAGGTGCTGCGGCAGGGGCTCGGTGACGAGGCGGTCGTTCTCCCGCGCGCTGCTCAGGTCGGCGATCGCGAGGTCGATCCTGCCGTCCAGTATCTGGCGGGTAAGGGCGCGCCAGTTGCCCACCCTCACGTCGAGCTGGATCTCCGGGTATCGGGCGATGAGCCGGCCACAGGCGCGCTCGACGGAGATGTCCGCAGGGTACGGTGCCACGCCGATCTTCAGCGAGCCGATGCCGAGTCCGAGCATCAGACCCACCTCACGCTCCAGGTCCGACGCACTCGCGAGGACGACCCTGCCCCGGTCGACCAAGAGTTTCCCGACAGCCGTGGTCTTCACTCCCGCATGGGTTCGATCGAACAGTTGAGCCCCGACCCGCTGTTCCAGGGCCTGGATGCTGCGGGACAGGGCAGGCTGACTGATATGCAGTCTCTTTGACGCGGCGCCGTAGTTGCCGGTCTCCGCCAGCATCACGGCATGCTCGACCTGCTTCAGCGGAAACGCCATGCGCACATGATATAGCACCAATACCAACAATGCATTGGACGCATTAATGGCGGCAGATTACGTTATCGCGCTCGATGCTTGGCGCCGCAAGAGCGACCGGCGTCCTCTGACCATACTCGCCGAAGATCAATGCAGGGAGAGAGACATGACTTACAGGAATGAGCAGGGCGGCCGAAAGTCCGTCCTGCGTG
>CAYQZN010000055.1:0-13752 GCA_964421805.1 uncultured Woeseiaceae bacterium | reverse complement strand
AGGCGCTGTACAAGCTGATGGAGTCGGAGAAGGTCACGATCTCGCTCGGCGTGCCCACGGTGTGGCTGGCGCTGCTGCAGTACATGGACCAGGCGGAAGTGACCACCAGCACGCTGGAGCGCACGCTGGTGGGCGGCGCGGCGGTGCCGGAGTCGATGATCCGCCGCTTCGACGAGAAACACGGGGTCACCGTGCAGCAGGGCTGGGGCATGACCGAGACCAGCCCGCTCGGCGTCACCAATACGCTGAAACCCCATCAGCAGCAGCTGCCGAAGGACGAGCAGTACCGCATCATGGCCAAGGCCGGGCGCGGCATCTTCGGCTTCGAGATGAAGATCGTCGACGACGCGGGCAACGAGCTGCCCTGGGACGGCAAGTCCTCCGGCGCGCTGAAGGTGCGCGGCCCCTGGGTGTGCAGCGATTACTTCAAGCTGGAAGGCGAGAGCGACGCCCATGCCGAGCCCGGCTGGTTCGACACCGGCGACGTCGCCCACATCGACCCCGAGGGTTTCCTCACCATCACCGACCGCACCAAGGACGTGATCAAGTCCGGCGGCGAGTGGATCAGCTCCATCGATCTCGAGAACGCCGCCATGGGCCATCCCGACGTGGCCGAGGCGGCGGTGATCGGCGTCCACCATCCGAAGTGGACGGAGCGCCCGCTGCTGATCGTCGTGCGCAAGGAAGGTGCGGACGTCGCCGCGGAGGACATCCTCGAGTTCCTGGACGGCAAGGTGGCGAAGTGGTGGCTGCCCGACGACGTGGTGTTCGTCGACGAGCTGCCCCACACGGCCACGGGCAAAATCCGCAAGACCGACCTGCGCAAGGACTTCGGCGACTACACGCTGCCGGCCGAGAAGGCCTCCTGACCGACGATCGGCCGGCCGCCGATCTTCCGGTCCGTGAACCGCTCCCGCGCAAGGGGGCGGGCGGGGCGGTATAGTCCGCGCCAATCAACGGCACAGGGCCAGGCAGAGGGAAGGAGTTATGACGGTAGATCAGCGGCTGCACGGCATGAAGGCGATCGTCACCGGCGCCGCCGGCGGCATCGGCGAGGCGGTGGCGCTGCTGTTCGCGAAGCACGGCGCCGAGGTGCTCGCCGTGGACGGACCGGACAGCGGGCTCGAGCAGGCCTTCCGCCGGCGGGACGCCATCCTGCCCCTGCCTCTGGACCTCACCGACGACGGCGCGGTGGACGTGGTCATGGAGACCGTGGCCAAGCGTTTCGGCGGCCTGGACATCCTGGTGAACGGTACCGGGGTCCTGCCGGCGGGCACCGCGGAGGAGGGCGACTGGCAGGAGGCGCTGGACGTCAGTCTCGACGCGGTGACCCGGCTCTGCCGGGCGGCAATCCCGTACCTGAAGAAGAGCCCCGCCGGCCGCATCATCAACGTCGGCTCGGTGATGTCGAGCTTCGGCGCCGAGGACCGGGCGGCCTATGCGGCCTGTCGGCACGCGGTCTCGGGCCTCACCCGGACGCTGGCCGGCGAACTCGGCCGCGACGGCATCACGGCCAATTTCCTCGAGCCGGGCGCCATCGTCACCAGCAATACACGGCAGGCGTTCCGCGCCGACCGCGAGTTCCGCGATTTCTGGATCGGCAAGTCGGCCGCCGGCCGGCTGGGCGAGCCGCTCGACGTGGCCAAGGTGGCGCTGTTCCTCGCCTCGGACGACGCCGCCTTCGTCAGCGCCCAGGACATCCGGGTGGACGGCGGCGCGATGCAGGCGCCCTGAATAACGGCCGATGACGGCCAATAGCAGCTGACAGCCGCCTGAAGAGGCCGGCGGACACCGGCAGAATCCGGCCTGGAGAGGCCGGCGGCCCGTCCCGCCGGCTAGCCGGACGTGGCCAACGCCTCCTCCAGCGCTGCCAGGAACTCGCGGATGCGGGCGGCATTGGTGCCGAGATCGCTGCGCCCCACGCGCGACTTCGAGCGCAGGTCCACCTCGGTGCCTGCCGGCATGGAGCGGGCGCGCAGCACCACATCGTCGCGGAAGCCGAACCAGAAGGTCGTGTCCACGGCCTCCAGCCGGCCGGCGTCGGGTTCTGCGGCAATCACCTCCCAGCCGAAGGCCCGGGCGATCTCCGCGGCGCGGCGGACCACCTCGGCGGGCGGCGCATCCACGACCAGGCTGTCCAGGTCCGGATAGGCCCGGCGCTGCTGCTCCGCGCTCTCCGCCCCGGCCCAGGCGGCCGGATTCGGCGCCCCGGCCCTGAGCGGCGCGATCGCCGAGAAGGCCGGCGGGTCTTCGAGGTCGGTGCTGATGTCGTGGATGGGCGGCACGCTGCGGGCCTGGTCGAACCAGCCATAGAGCTGCACCGAGATCGCGGCGCCGATCACCACGGCTACCACCGCGCTGCCGAGCGCCGGCTGGCCGGGCACGCGCAGGATGCCGATGACCGCGATGATGCCCACGAGCAGCGCCACCAGGGCGAGGGCGCCGCCGGCCATCGCCAGCCAGATGCCGGGCATCACGCCGACGATGCCGAAGCGGTGGCCGGGTCCCGCGATCACCAGCGCGAGCACTGCTGCGAGCGCCGCATACAGGGCGAAGCGCCCCAGTCGCCGCGGCCACACGGAGCCGCCGCCGAGTTCGTCAGCCATCGCCTTCCTCCTCTGCGCATTCCTCCGCCGGCAAGGGATGCACTATAAACCCGGCCGCCACGCCCCGTCGATTCCGCCGCCCGGCCGCCGGCCGGCTTCCCGCCGGCGCCTGCTAGAATAGCCGCCCCGTTCCCCAGCCACGGAGCCTCCCGATGGACGCCGTACTCGCCGATCTGCTGCAACTGCTGAAGCTCGAGCGCATCGAGGAGAACATATTCCGCGGCGACAGCAGGGACGTCGGCAGCGCCCAGGTGTTCGGCGGCCAGGTACTCGGCCAGGCCCTGTCCGCGGCCCATCACACGGTGGAGGGCCGGGTGGCCCATTCCCTGCACGCCTATTTCCTGCGCCGCGGCGACGTGCAGGCGCCGATCGTCTACGACGTCGACCGCGCCCGGGACGGGCGCAGTTTCTCCGTGCGCCGGGTGGTGGCCATCCAGCACGGGCGCCCCATCTTCAACCTGTCCGCGTCGTTCCAGGTGCCGGAGGAGGGTCTCGAGCACCAGGCGGAGATGCCCGAGGTGACGCCGCCGGAGGAACTGCGCGACTCCCACGAGCTCGCCTCCGAGATCGTCCACGTGCTGCCGGAGAAGATGCGCCGGTTCTTCACCCAGAAGCGGCCGTTCGAGTTCCGCCCCGTGGATCCGCCGGACTTCCTGAAGCCGGAGACGCGGCCGCCGGTCAAGCACGTGTGGGTGCGCGCCGCGGACCGCCTGCCGGACGACCCCGACCTGCACCGCAACCTGCTGGCCTATTTCTCCGACTACGAGCTGCTGGGCACGGCGACGCTGCCCCACGGGCTGCGCTTCGGTACGGGCAACGTGCAGATGGCGAGCCTCGATCACGCGCTCTGGTTCCACCGCAAGGCCCGGGTGGACGAGTGGATGCTGTACAGCTTCGACAGTCCGAACGCCTCGGCCGGGCGTGGCTATTCCCGCGGCCAGATCTTCAGCCGCGACGGCACACTGGTGGCCTCCACGGCCCAGGAGGGGCTGGTGCGGGTCTGGCGCGAGCCGCTGGAGCGCAAGCGCAGAAGCGCCGCCGCGCAGGACTGATCGTGGCCGGCGTCAATCCATGCGCCATTACCTGAGCTGGTTCTTCTCGGCGCGCATGCCGTTCGTGGCCCGCGCGCTCTACGGCCGCGAACTGCGCGCATGGACGCTCTTCTCCCTCGGCCTCGGCGCCGTGGAGGGCGGCGTGGTGGGCGTCATCGCCAAGAACGCCTTCGCCGGCGCCGTCGGCGACGTGGCCCTGAACCAGAGCGTCGCGCTGGTGGCCGGCGCGCCGGCGTTCGCCAACATACTCTCGTTCCTGTGGGCGGGCATGGCCAGCGGCCGGGACAAGGTGCGGGTCCTGACGGCGCTGAAGCTCGCCGCCGGGCTGAGCCTCGTCGCCATCGCGCTGGCGCCCATCAGCGGCTGGGGCCTGGCCCTGTTCGTCGCCGGCGTCATCGGCGCGCGGCTGTTCTGGTCCGGCATCGTGACGGTGCGCTCGGCGATCTGGCGCGCCAACTATCCCCGCCACGTCCGCGGCAACTTCACCGCGCGGGTGACCGTGCTGGCCGCCCTGGGCATGGCCACGACCGGTATCGTGACCGGGCTGCTGCTGGACCGGGACCCGCTCGCCTTCCGCTACGTCTATCCGGCCGCCGCGCTGGCCATGTTCGCCGGCATGGCGCTGTATGCCCGGGTGCGCGTGCGCGGCCACCGGCGCCTCGTGGCCGCCGAGCGCGCGGAGCAGGCGGGGCCCGGGCGGCGCCGGCGCCGGGACCTGTTCGGCATCCTGCGCACGGATCACGACTACCGGCGCTATCTCACCTGCATGTTCGTCTTCGGCAGCGGCAACCTGATGGTGGTGGCCCAGCTGGTGATTATCCTGAACGAGCAGCTCGGCCTGTCGCGGCTGCAGCAGATGCTGATCACCTCGTCCATCCCCTTCGCTGTGATCCCGCTCTCCATCCCGCTGTGGGCCCGCTTCTTCGACCGGGTGCACATCGTGCGCTACCGCGCCATCCAGAGCTGGTCCTTCGTGGCCGCCATGGCGGCATTCCTGACCGGCGTGTTCACCGCGCGTATCGAGGTGCTGTGGCTCGGCGCGGCGCTGCTCGGCACGGGTTACGCCGGCGGCCGCCTGGGCTGGAACCTGGGCCACAACGACTTCGCCTCGGATGCGCGCGCGACGGAATACATGGGTCTGCACGTGACCCTGACCGGCGTGCGCGGCCTGCTGGCGCCGATCGCCGGCGTCGGCGCCTACCAGATTCTGCAGGGCGTGGAGGAAGGGCTGGGCATCTACGCGCTGTTCCTGCCGCTCGCGCTCACGACCGGCGGCGCGTTCGGGTTCGTGTGGCTGCGCTCGCAGCTGCCGGATGGCTGATCGCCGACGACCGGGTCACGACGACGCTGGTGGCCCTCGGCGACCCTGGTGATCCTTCAGTCGAGATCGCGCCGATAGCGCCGGGCGTTCTCCACGTAATGTTCGGCGGAGTGGCCGATCATCGCGATCTCCTCGTCGCTGAGCTCGCGCACGACCTTGGCCGGTGCGCCCAGGACCAGCACGCCGTCCGGGAATTCCTTGCCCTCGGTGACCAGGCTGTTGGCGCCCACCACCGTGTGCGAGCCGATGCGCGCGCCGTTCAGGATGATGCTGCCGATGCCGATCAGTGTGTCGGCACCGATGGTGCAGCCGTGCAGCATGACCTTGTGGCCGATCGTGACCCGGTCGCCGACGGTGAGCGGATAGCCCATGTCGGTGTGCATCACCGTCCCGTCCTGGACGTTGGAGCCCTCGCCGATCTCGATCCACTCGTTGTCGCCGCGCAGCACGGACTGGAACCATACGCTGGCCCCGGCCTTCAGCCGCACCCGGCCGATCACGCGGGCATCGGGAGCCACCCAGGCGTCGTCGTGAATGTCGGGGCTCGCGTCGCCGAGATCGTGGATCATGGTGGTCTCCTCAGCCTTTTGCCTGGTTCGCCACGGCCGCGGCGGCCTTCGCCACCGCCTCCGGGTCGCCCAGGAATTCCCGGCCGCGCGGTTTCAGGTCGTCATCGAGATCATAGGCCAGCGGGATGCCCGTGGGGATGTTGAAGCCGGTGATCTCGTCGTCGGACATCCCGTCCAGCATCTTCACCAGCGCGCGCAGGCTGTTGCCGTGGGCGGCGATCAGCACGTGCCGGCCGGCCAGCAGGTCCGGTGCGATCACGTCGTCCCAATAAGGCACCACCCGCTCCAGCGTGGTCTTCAGCGACTCGGTGGCGGGCAGGTCGGCGATGCCGGCATAGCGGCGGTCGAAGCGGGGATGACGGTCGTCGTCTTCCTCCAGCGGCGGCGGCGGGGTGTCGTAGCTGCGCCGCCAGACGTGCACCTGCTCCTCGCCGTATTTCTCCGCCGTCTCCGCCTTGTTCAGGCCCTGCAGCGCGCCGTAGTGGCGCTCGTTCAGCCGCCAGCTGCGGTGCACGGGTATCCACATGAGATCCATCCCGTCCTGGATCAGCCACAGCGTGCGTATTGCGCGCTTCAGCACGGAGGTGTAGGCGACGTCGAAGCGGTAGCCGGCCTCCTTCAGCGTGCGGCCGGCCTCGTTCGCCTCCTGGATGCCTTTCTCCGTGAGATCCACGTCGGTCCAGCCGGTGAACAGGTTCTTCAGGTTCCATTCGCTCTGGCCGTGACGGCAGAGGATCAGTTGTCCTGGCATCTCGCTAGTTACCTCTCTCGGTCCGTTGCAGGTTCAGGCGCTACGGGTCACACCGTATGCACGATGTAATTGCCCCGCGCATCGTCGAAGTCGATCCGGATCAGCTTCTCCTTCTGTGCCGATTCCAGCAGCTCGGAGAAATTCTTGAAGCCGTAGTAGTTCTCGTTGAAGCCGGGGTGCACGCGGCGCATGGTCTGCTTCACCAGCGAGCCCCACAGCGGGTCGTAGTCGGCCTCCAGCGAGTCGACGATCTCCACCAGCATCTCCAGCGCCTCCTGGCGCTTGCCGTTCGCGCCGCTCTTCTGCTCCGTCTTCTTCTTCTTCGCGCCCTGGGTCTGCTTGCGCCCGGCCACGCGGGCCAGGTCGTCGTAGTAGATGAACTCGTCGCAGTTGCCGATGAGCAGATCCGAGGTGGAGCTCTTGATGCCGCAGCCGATCACCCGCTTGTCGTTCTCCTTCAGCTTGGAGACCAGCGGCGAGAAGTCGCTGTCGCCGGAGACCAGCGCGAAGGCGTCGATGTGGCTCTTCGCGTAACAGAGGTCGATGGCGTCCACCACCATACGGATGTCGGCGCTGTTCTTGCCGCTGAACTTGGTCTGCGGGATGTCGATCAGCTCGATGCCCTGCTCGTGGAAGTCGCGCACGTATTTCTGGTAGCGGCTCCAGTCCGAATAGGCGCGCTTGTACACCAGGCGGCCCTTCTCGAGCAGGCGCTTCAGCACCAGCTTGATGTCGAAGGTGCCCTGGGGCGTCTCCTTGGCGCCCAGCGCCAGGTTCTCGAAGTCGATGAATACCGCGATGAGTTGTTCGTCTGCCATTATCTGTCAGCCATTGTTGTTAGGGTTGTGTCCGGGATGGTCGTCGCTGTCCCGCGGGTCTGTCAGCGGCCCGTGAGTTTCGTCAGTTCGTCGGTGGCGACCGAGAGCGTAGCAAAATCGATACGGGCGCTCTTCTGCATCTCGTCGAGCATCTGGCGCGCCCCGCGCACCCGTTCGCCGGCGCCGTCCAGCCAGCTGACCACGGCCTCGCCGGTGCCGAGTTCCGGCCCGGTCTCCTCCAGCAGCCGCTCTGTGAGCGTGCGCTGGACGTTGCGGATGTTGTCCCGCAGGCGGCTGCGTGCCAGCGCCTGCCAGTGCCCGCGCGCCTGCAGCTCGTCGATCCTCTCGCGCACCCAGTCCAGACGCAGGCCCCGGCCCAGCTCGAAGTACAACCGCGCGACCCGCCTGAGGTCCCGATCGCCGGCGATGTCGACGATGTCCAGCGCCGAGGTGACCGCCGTCAGCGCGGCGATGCGCTGGGCGAGCCGGCCGGGCAGGCCCATGGCCTCGAACTCGTTGCTCATCCGCGTCAGCCGCTGGCGGGCGTTCTCGTGCAGCAGCGAGCCGAGTTTCTGGAACACGAAGCTGACGCCCGGCTTTAGTGCCTGTACGGCGGCCTCGATGTTCTCGTAGGGCTGCTCGCGGCGGAGCAGCCAGTAGCACGCGTGGCGCAGCTTGCGGCTCACCTCGAACATGACCAGGTACTGGGTCTCCGCCGGGATCAGGTGGTCCAGGCCCTCGACGCCCGCCCAGATGTCGCGTGCGCCGCAGACCTCGCGCGCCACCGCATAGGCGCGGGCCACGCCGGCGGCATCGGCGCCGGTCTCGTCCGCCGCCCGCCAGGCGAAGGCGGGGCCCATGCGGTTGACCATGCTGTTGGTAATCAGCGTGGCCAGGATCTGGCCGCCGAGGCGGTGCTCGCGGATGAGTTCGCCGTAGCGCCGCGGCAGCGGCGCCGGGAAGTACTGCTCGAGTTCTTTCGCCAGATAGCCGTCCGTGGGGATATGGGCGGCCTGCATGCGGGCGTAGAGCTCGATCTTCGAATAGCTGAGCAGCACCGCCAGTTCCGGCCGGGTGAGTCCCAGGTCGCGCTGGCGGCGTTCCTCCAGGGTCTCGTCGTCCGGCAGGTACTCGAGTTCCCGGTCCAGCAGGCCCGACTTCTCGAGGGCCTGGATGAGATAGAGGTGCTCGCTCAGGCGGTCGACCCCGGTGGCCTGCATCATGCTGATGGCCTGGGTCTGAAGATAATTGTTGCGCAGGACCAGTGCGCCCACGTCCTCGGTCATGTCCGCCAGCAGCCGGTTGCGCCGGCCGGTGGTCATGCGCCGTGTCTCGGCCACCTGGCCGAGCAGCACCTTGATGTTCACTTCCCGGTCCGAGCTGTCGACGCCGGCCGAGTTGTCGATGAAGTCCGTATTGATGCGTCCGCCGGCCAGCGCGAACTCGATGCGCGCCCGCTGCGTGAGGCCCAGATTGCCGCCCTCGCCCACCACCCGGCAGCCGAGCTCGCCGGCGTTGACGCGCACCGCGTCGTTGCTGCGGTCGCCCACCTCGGTGTGGGACTCGGTGGCAGCCTTGACGTAGGTGCCTATGCCGCCGTTCCAGAGCAGATCGCAGTCCATGCGCAGGATGGCGCGCACGAGCTGCGGCGGACTCAGGCTCTCCTCGGCGACGCCCAGCATGGCGCGCACCTCGGCGCTCAGCGGGATGCTCTTGGCCGAGCGGGGCCAGATGCCGCCGCCGGCGGAGATCAGCCGCTTGTCGTAGTCCTCCCAGCTCGAGCGGGGCAGGGCGAACAGCCGCTCGCGCTCGGCGAAGCTCGCCGCGGCGTCCGGATTCGGGTCGAGGAAGATATGCTGGTGGTTGAAGGCCGCCAGCAGGCGGATGGTCCCGGACAGCAGCATGCCGTTGCCGAACACGTCGCCGCTCATGTCGCCGATGCCGACGACCGTGAATTCCTGGCTCTGGGTCTCGATGCCCATCTCGCGGAAATGGCGGCGCACCGCCTCCCAGGCGCCTCGCGCGGTGATACCCATCTTCTTGTGGTCGTAGCCGGCCGAGCCGCCGGAGGCGAAGGCATCGTGCAGCCAGAAACCGTACTCCGCCGAGATGCCGTTGGCGATGTCGGAGAACGCGGCCGTACCCTTGTCGGCGGCCACCACCAGGTAGGGGTCGTCGCCGTCGAGGCGTACCACCCGGTTCGGCGGTACCACCTCGCCCTCGACGATGTTGTCGGTGATGTCCAGCAGGGAGCCGATGAAGATGCGGTAGCAGGCGATCACCTCCGCCTGCACCGCGTCCCGGCCGCCCTTGTCACCCCCGGGCAGGCGCTTCGGCAGGAACCCGCCCTTGGCGCCGGTGGGGACGATCACGGTGTTCTTTACCGTCTGCGCCTTCATGAGGCCGAGCACTTCGGTGCGGAAGTCCTCGCGGCGGTCCGACCAGCGGATGCCGCCGCGGGCCACCGGGCCGGCGCGCAGATGCGTGCCTTCCACCCGCGGCGAGTACACGAAGATCTCGTAGCGTGGCCGGGGCAGGGGCGCCTCTTCCAGCGCGGAAGGATCGAACTTGATGGCGATGGCGGGCGGCTCGCGGCCGTCTTCGTCGAGGCGGAAGAAATTCGTACGCAGCGCCGCGTCGAGCACGCCCGTGTAGGCGCGCAGTATCCGGTCCTCGTCCAGCGTCGCCGCCTCGGCGACCAGCCGGCCGATTTCGCGGCGGCACTCCTCGAGCCCGGCGCGCGCGGTTTCGGCGTCGGCATCCGGGTCGAACTGCAGCCTGAACCGGCGCACCAGCAGCGCGGCCATCTGCGGATAACGCGCCAGCACCGACTCCATGTAGGGCTGGGAGAATGGCAGGCCCAGCTGCAGCAGGTACTTGGAGAAGGCGCGCAGAATCGAGGTCTCACGTGCGCTCAGACCGGCTTCGAGCACGAGCCGGTTCAGCCCGTCGTTCTCGCACTGGCCGGCGAGTACCCGGGCGAAGGCGTCCTCGAAGCGGCGCTCGGCCTCGGCCGGGTCGATGGCGGCACCGCGGGGATGCTCGAGCTCGAAGTCCTGGATCCACCAGGCGCTGCCGTCGTCCAGCTCCAGGTGATAGGGCCGCTCGCTCACCACCCGCACGCCCAGGTTCTCCAGGACGGGCAGGGCGTCGGAGAGGGGCAGGGGCTCCCGCGGACGGAAGATCTTGAAATGCAGCCGTTCTGTGACGCCGGGCGGGCGGTACAGCTCGGTATCCTCGCCGGCGTCGGCCTCTCCGCCCGTCAGCCGATCCAGCGTTGCCACGTCGCCGCAGGCGGCGGCCGGCAGGACGTCTTCCTCGTAGGCCAGCGGGAAGATGTGGCCGTAGCGGCGGGCGAGGGCGATACCGCGGGCCTCGCCCAGGTGCTCCACCAGGGCGCCGGCGAGCCGGTCCTGCCAGGTCACCACGGCCTCGCCGATGTCTTTCTCGATCTGGCGGATGGAGATCCTCGGCTTGCGGCCCTGTTCGATGTGCACGATGAGGTGCAGACGGGCCAGCACCGATTCCGACAGCTCCACGGACGACTCGATGCTGAGCCCGTCGAACGCCTGCATCAGGATGGTCTCGATGCGCTGGCGCACCCGGGTGTTGTACTTCTCCCGGGGTACGTAGACCAGGCAGGAGAAGAAGCGGCGGAAGGCATCCCGGCGCAGGAACAGCTTCACCCGCTGGCGCTCCTGCAGGTTCAGGATGCCGGCGGTCGTGCGCGAAAGGTCGCGGACCGATGCCTGGAACAGCTCGCCCCTGGGGTAGGTGTCCAGCACGTGCATGAGTGCCTTGCCGCGATGGCCGCTGGGGTCCAGTTCCGCCCGTTCGATGACCCGCCGGACTTTCAGCCGCAGCAGCGGGATGGCGCGCGGGCTCTCGTTGTAGGCCACCGAGGTGAGCAGCCCGAGAAAGCGTTTCTCGCCCACCGGCTCGCCGGCCTCGCCGAAGACCTTCACCCCGATGTAGTCGAGATGACTGGGTCGGTGCACGGTGGAGCGTGCGTTCGCCTTGGTCAGGATCAACAGCTCCCGCCCGCGGGCCTCGCGCCGCATCTCCGGCGTCATGGTCACGCGGCGCTCGGCCGAACGGCGTTTCGACAATATGCCGAGGCCCGTGTCTGCCACCGGCCGCAGCTGGGCCTCGCCATTGCTGCGCACGACCTCGTATTCCTGATAGCCGAGGAAGGTGAAGTGGTCGTCCGCCATCCACTCGAGCAGCCGGCGGCTCTCCTCGACGAGGGTCTGGTCCACGCGGCCCGCCGGGCCCTCCAGCGCGGCGGCTGCCTCCAGCATTTTCTCGCGCATGCGGCGCCAGTCCCGCACGGCCACGCGCACGTCGCGCAGGGTTTCCTCCAGCGCACGCTTCAGGGCGGCCATGCGCCGGTCGCTCGTTTCCCGGTCGATCTCCAGGCGCACGAAGGACTCCACCCGGCCTTCCCGTGCGGAGCGGGGATGGACGCCGGTCAGGACGCCCCGGCCGTCGCGCTCCACGCGCACGAGCGGGTGAACGGTCAGATGCACGTTGGCCCCGGTCCGCGCCACCGCCATTGCCAGCGAGTCCACCAGGAACGGCATGTTGTCGTTCACCATCTCCACGATGGTGTGGCTGGAGTCCCAGCCGTCGCGCCCGGGGTCGGGGTTGTAGATGCGCAGCCGGTGGCGGCCGCGCCGCCGGGTCATGCCGAGTTCCAGGTGGGCGAGTGCGGCGCCGGCCAGGTTCTGCGGCGTGGCCGCGCGCAGGTCCTCGACGTCGACGTCGGCGTAGTAGTGGCGGATGAATGTGCGCAGGCGCGCGCGGTTCCTGAACGGTCCGGAGCCGCGTACGGCGCCGACGATCTCCTCGACGATCCGGTCTTTCTGGTCCGAGTTCCGGCGCAGCGCTTTGGGGCTCACTATGATCGCAGTTCCTGACGCCGCCGGCCGCGATCCCGGCGGGGGGTGTGACCGTCTTCCAACGGGGCGCCAGTATACACGACGAGACCGCTGCGCCGCGGCCGTGCGCTTGCTGGTATCCTGCCGCGCATCGGGTCATGACAGGCCGCCGGCGGCAGCGCCGGCGCGCGAGGAGGAGAGCGTCCCCCATGGCGAGCGACCACTACGACAACGCATTCCATACCGACCTCGACCCCCGCGAGGATTACGCCGGCTACCTCCGGCTCGACCGGCTGCTGTCCGCGCAGCGCCCGCTGAGCGACCCGCCCCACCACGACGAGATGCTGTTCCTGATCCAGCATCAGGTGGCGGAGCTCTGGTTCAAGCTGACCGTGCACGAACTCGAGGCGGCGATGGCCGCCATCCGCGAGGACGACCTCGCCCGCGCGGCGAAGATTCTGGCGCGGGTGAAGCAGGTGCAGCACCAGCTCTACAGCCAGTGGGACGTGCTGGATACGCTCACGCCCAGCGAATACGCCGAGTTCCGCCACGTGTTCGGCCAGGCCTCCGGCTTCCAGTCACCCCAGTACCGGCTGGTGGAGTTCATGCTCGGCAACAAGGACCCGGCGAAGATCGCGGTATTCGCCCGCCACGAGGAGTGGCACCGGCGGCTGCGAGCGGCGCTGGAGGCGCCCGCCATCTTCGACGAATTCCTGCGCCACCTGGGGCGCATCGGCCTGGCGGTGCCGCAGGAGGCCATCGAGCGGGACTTCGCGGTGCCGCGGGAACCCGACGACCGGGTGGTGGCCGCGCTCGGCGAGATCTACGCCGAACCGGAGCGCTACTGGCAGGCCTACGAGCTGGCCGAGGCGCTCATGGACGTCTCCAACAACTTCCAGTTCTGGCGTTTCCATCACCTGAAGACGGTGGAGCGCATCATCGGCCACAAGCGCGGCAGCGGCGGCACGGCGGGGGTCACCTGGCTGAAGCGGGCGCTGGATTACGACTTCTTCCCCGAGCTGATCCGCGTGCGCACGGAGCTCGCCGACCGCACCTGACTCAGTAGTGGGGCGCGCCCAGCAGCCGGGCCCGCGCGAGCAGTCGCTCCAGCAGCACGTCCAGGGCGTGCACCTCCTCGTCGCTGAGTCCGTGCAGGAGTTCGCGCTCGAACTTCAGCGCCAGCGGCGCCACCTCCGCATACACGGCCTCGCCGGCCGGCGACAGGTGCAGGATGGAACGGCGCCGGTCCTGGTCGGCAAAGCGCCGGTTGATGCGCCCGCTCTTGATCAGCTTGCCCACCGCCCGGCTGACGGCGACCTTGTCCATCAGCGTGCGCTCGGCCACCTCGGAGGCCGACAGGCCCGGGTGGCGGCTCAGCACGGCCATGATGCGCCACTCGGGTATCGACAGCCCGAAGCGCTTCGAATAGGCGCCCGCGATGGTGGCGCTCACCGTGTTGGAGAGTATGGACAGGCGGTAGGGGAGGAAGTCCTCCAGTATCAAGTCCTGTTGTTTCTCGGCCATGGTCTCCGTCCGTCGCGCCGGCATCTCGCCGCAGACCGGGTGAGGTTAGCCTCCGCGAAGGGCGGTGGCCAGCCCGGAGATGCCGCAACGGCGCGTGCGGGGATCAGGCGAGGTGGGGCGCGGCGAGATACTCCCGGGACTGCATCTCGATGAGCCGGCTCACGGTGCGCTCGAATTCGAAGGCGAGGCGCCGGCCCCGGTACAGCTCGTCGGGCGGCGCGGCCGCCGACA
>CAYQZN010000054.1:0-13868 GCA_964421805.1 uncultured Woeseiaceae bacterium | reverse complement strand
GCACGCTGCGGGTCACCCCCGCATAGGGCTCCCGGTTCATGCCCCTCGCCATGCCGCTCGCTCCCTTGGATTCGCTGCCTGTTGATATGGCTGTCATATTAGGCCGGGCACGGCCCTGCCGCCACTCGACGCCGTCCGCGTATGGCGTTAACGGGCACTGACGGTCGCGGCTCCCGGCGCGGGGCGCCGCGGGTACAATGGGCCGGGGGCGCATCGGTGCGAGGATTGCTACGAGGATTGCTGATGCCGGATGGCGAGGAAGCAGATAGCGGACGGGTGCAGCCGCCCTCCCTCGGATACGCCTTTGCCGAGCTGCCGCGGGCGATCCTGGAATTCATGTGCCTGCTGCCGGCGCATCCGCTGGTGCTCACCGCCCCGAGGGGAGACGGCCATCCGGTCATCACCGTGCCCGGTTTCCGCGGCAACGACACCTCCATGCTGATCCTGCGCCGTTATCTGAAGCACTGGGGCTACGATCCCCATCCCTGGGGTCTCGGCACCAATCTGGGTATCGGTTACGACCGCACGGAGTACGAGGAGCGCTTCGTCGCCCAGCTCGAGCGTGTCGCCGCGAAGACCGGCCGCAAGGTCACGTTGATCGGCTGGAGCCAGGGCGGCGTCATCGCGCGCCAGGCCGCGAAGATCCGCGGCGACCTGGTCCGCCAGCTGATCACGATGGGCAGTCCCGTCGGCGACACGCCGGAGGCCACCACCATCTGGCGGATTTATCAGCGCACCTCGCCCGAGGACATCACCCCGGAACTGCTCGCGTTCCTGCGCGAGGTGGCCACGCCCGTGCCCGACGTGCGCTGCACCTGCATCTACAGCCAAACGGACGGGGTGGTGGCGCCGGCCATCGCCCAGGACCGGGTATCGCCGCTGGCCGAGAACATCAGCGTGGTCGCCAGTCACTTCGGCATGGCGGTGAACCCGGCCGTGCTCTACATCGTGGCCGACCGACTGGCCCAGACCGAGGACGGCTGGCGCCCGTTCAACCCCAATCCCGTCGCCCGCTTCCTGCACGGGTGAAGGAGGAGCCGACATGCTGAAACAGTTATCCGGGCTCGACTCCCTGTTCCTGTACGCGGAATCGGAGCGGGCGCCGCTGGAGGTGAGCTCGCTGCAGATCTACGACCCTTCCACGCACCCGGGAGGGCGCGTGAAATTTACCGAGATTCTGGCCACCTTCGCGGACCGCATCGACCGCTCGAAGGTGTTCCGCAGGAAGCTGCTGCCGGTCCCGTTCGCTCTGGACTATCCCTACTGGGTGGAGGACGAGGACTTCGACCTCGAGTACCACGTGCGCCACATCGCCCTGCCGAAGCCCGGCGACTGGCGCCAGCTCATGGACCTGGTCGCGCGTCTCCAGGCCCAGCAGCTCGATCTCGCCAGGCCGCTCTGGGTGGTCTACATCATCGAGGGACTGAACGAGGTGCCCGGCGTGCAACCGGGCTGCTTCGGGATGTTCATGAAGATGCACCACGCCACCATCGATGGCGTCAGCGGCCAGGAGATACAGGCCGCCATCCACGATTTCGAGCCGGTGCCGGCGGACGGCTCCCGCTACGAGCCGGAGCCGGGCCGCACGCAGCCGGCGCCCGGCGCGGCGCGGCTGCTGCTGCGCAGCCCGGTCAGTAATCTCGCGAAGTCGCTGCGTCTCGGCGGTGCGGTGGCCGCCGCCGTGCCGGGTCTGGTGAAAGCCGGCCTCGCCAGCCGGGGTCGGGAGCGCAAGCCCGTCCCGAAGACGGTGTTCAATCGGGGGCGGGTCTCGCCGAGCCGGGTGGTTGACGGCCACGTCTACGACCTGGCCGAGGTGAAGGCGGTCTCGAAGGCCCTGGACGGCACCATCAATGACGTGATGCTCGCCGTCGTGGCCGGGGCGCTGCGGCGTTACCTGTCGGCCCGCGACGAATTGCCGGAGGAGACGCTGGTGGCGGCGTGCCCGATGAACGTGCGGGCTGAGGGCGACCACGGCCACGAGGTGGACAACCTGGTAAGCGCCATGCTGACGCCCCTGCACACGGAGATCGCCGATCCGGTGGAGCGCGTGCGGGCCATCCACGACGGCACGGAGGAGGCGAAGGCGGTGATGGAGGCGATCGGCCCGCGGCGGATGGCGGAGATCCCGATGAACCTGCCGTCGCCCGTCGCCCGCGGCCTGTTCCCGCTGCTGATGGAGCTGACCGTGCGTTCCGGCACCGTGGCGTTCAACACCATGGTGACGAATGTGGCCGGGATCCAGAAGCCGGTCTATCTGGCCGGGGCCGAGATGGTGGCCATGCTCGGCATGGGTCCGGTGGTGCACCAGGCCGGCCTGTTCCACGCCGTGTTCTCCTACAACGGCGTCATCTCCGTCATGTTCACCGCCTGCCGGCAGATGCTGCCGGACCCGGAGTTCTATGCGCAGTGCATCGATGCGTCCTACCGCGAACTGCGTGACGCGGCGCTGTCGGGCAAGGGGCGGCGGCGCAGAGACAGCGCCGGGGACGAGGCATGAGCATGGAGCGAATGGCGGCCCTCGCCGGTCAGCCCGAGCCTTCCATCCGGGACGAGTTCTCCGTCGACTGGCTGGATTACCACGCGCGCTACGACGCCGAGGTGGTGGCCGCCGTGGACGTGGATAGCGGCCGCAGCTTCACGTATGGAGAGTTCAACGACCGGCTGCGGCGGCTCGCCGTGGGGCTGAAGTCCGCCTACGGGCTCGAGAAAGGCGATCGCATCGCCATGCTCTGCCATAACTCGACCGACGTGTTCGAGACCCTGTTCGCCGGTTGGGAACTGGGTGCGGCGCTCATGCCGCTCAACTGGCGTCTGAGCGCCCGCGAGATCGCGGCCATCCTGAATCACGGCGAGCCGAGCGTGCTGATCCATGACGAGGAGTTCAGCCACCTGGTCGAGGGGGCGGGACTGCCGAAGCTGGAGCGCAGGAGCGACCCGGCGCAAAGCGAGTACGAGCAGCTCATCGCCGCGTCCAGCGGGGATGCACTGGAGCCACTGCACCTCACCATCGACGACCTCGCGACGCTTCTCTATACCTCCGGCACCACTGGCATGCCGAAGGGCGTCATCGGCACCTTCCGCATGATGCGCGACACCATCATCCACGCCGCGCTGCACGGGGATCTCACCGGTAGCTCGCGCTCGCTCACCTGCGCGCCCATGTTCCATTCGGCGGGGCTGTACGGGTTCTCCATGCCCGTGTTCCACTACGGCGGCACGCTCTGCGTCATGAAGCAGTGGGACGCGCGCCGCTTCCTGGGCATGCTGGCCGACGCGGAGGCCGGTATCACCCATTGCCTGGGCGTGCCCGTGCAGTACGCCATGATGGCCGAGCTGCCCGAGTTCGCCGAGGCCGAATTCCCCACCCTGCGAGTGGCCGGCGTCGGCGCGGCCCCGGTCTCCACCGATCTGCTGGAGGCCTGGTCGGCGAAGGGCGTCCATCTGGCCCAGTCCTACGGTCTCACCGAGGCGTTCAGCGTGGCGATCCTGCCGCCGCGGCAGGCGGCGGGGCGCGTGGGCTCGGCCGGACACCGGATGATGCACACCCGGCTGCGCATCGCAGACGAGGCGGGCGGCGAAGTCCCGGACGGCGGGGTCGGGGAGATCCAGATCAAGGGGCCGGCGGTGACGCCCGGCTACTGGAAGGCACCCGAGGAGACGGCGAAGGCCTTCTTGGACGGCTGGTTCCGGACCGGGGACGCGGGCCGGCTCGCGCCCGACGGCACGCTGTACATCGTCGACCGCTACAAAGACATGTATATCTCGGGCGGCGAGAACGTTTATCCCGCCGAGGTGGAGAACGTGCTGCGCGAGAGGCCGGAGGTGGCCGCCGCCGCGGTGCTCGGCGTGGACGACGAGAAGTGGGGGCAGGCGGGACTGGCCGTGATCCAGCTGCGCGCCGGCGCCAATGCGGACGCCGATGAGCTGCTGGCCCATTGCGCGGACCGCCTGGCACGGTACAAGCTGCCGAAGCACGTGCGCTTCGTCGAGGCGCTGCCGATGAGTGCGCAGGGCAAGGTGCTGAAACAGGAACTCAAACGCCTGTACGATCCCGCGGGGAGTGCGGGCGGGGACAGTGAACAGAGGGCAAGAACGTGAGCGGTGACAAGCGCGAAATCTCGCTGGTGCTGGGCAGCGGCGGCGCCCGGGGCTATGCCCACATCGGCGTGATCCGCTGGATCGAGGAGCACGAGCTGGAGATCTCCTCCGTGGTGGGCGCGTCGATGGGGGCGCTCATCGGCGGCTGCTATGCGGCGGGCAAGCTGGACGAATATGCCGAGTGGGCCTTGGCCATCCGCAAGAGCGATATCGTGCGGCTGCTGGATTTCACCCTCAGCAAGTCCGGCTTCGTGGACGGCACCCGCATCATGAACGTGCTGAAGGATTTCGTGGGCGATCACGAGATACGGGACCTGCCGGTGCGCTTCACCGCCGTGGCCTCGGATATCGCCCGCGAGAAGGAGGTCTGGATCAGTTCCGGCTCGCTGTTCGAGGCCATCCGCGCTTCCATCGCCCTGCCGTTCTTCTTCGTGCCGTTCCGCAAGGACGGCCGTCCCCTGCTGGACGGCGGCATCCTGAACCCGGTGCCCATCGCGCCCACTTTCGACGACCCCACCGACTTCACCGTGGCGGTGAACCTCAACGGCCCGCCGGACGAGAACCTGCGGCTGCCGGGCAAGCGCCGGGCCCTGTCCGAGGAAGACCGGAAGAGCAAGCAGGGCCTCATCGACCGCTTCCTCGACCGCCTGCACGACCAGTTCACGCGCGAGAGCTCGGACGGCTGGAGCATGCTCGACATCGCCCAGCAGACCTTCGACACGATGCAGAGCACCATCGCCCGCACCAAGCTTGCGGCCTATCCGCCGGACGTGGTCATCTCCATCCCCCGGGACGTCGCCAGCATCATCGAGTTCGACCGGGCCGAGGAACTCATCGAGATCGGCTACCAGGCCGCCGACCGCCAGCTCAGCCGCTTCCTGAAGCGCCGCGCCCGCCTGGAGAAGGAAGAAGAGGAGGCCGCCGCACAGGAAGAATCGTAGGAGGGCCTTCAGGCCCGAACCCATGGAATCGGACCTAGAGCCCCTCCCACGAACGCATCCTGTGCTGCGTTGTCAGACCCCGTAATCGAGAACTCCGACTCCCGCACCCATGCACATCGTCCTCCTCATCGTCATCGGCATCGTCGTCCTGCTGGGGCCCGGTCTCTGGGTGCAGCGTGTGATGAAACGCTACAGCCGGCCTGCCGACCGCTATCCGATGACCGGCGCCCGCCTGGCGCGGGACCTGCTGGACGCCGCCGGCCTCGAGCGGGTGCGCACCGAGAAGACCGAGCAGGGCGATCATTACGACCCCATCGAAAAGGTGGTGCGGCTAAGCCCGGACAACCACGACGGCCGCTCGCTCACCGCCATCACCGTGGCCGCCCACGAGGTGGGACACGCGCTACAGGATGCGGGCGGCTTCGGGCCGCTGCGCTGGCGCACGCGGCTGGTGCGCTGGATCTCGCCGATCGAGCGTGCCGGCGCCGGGCTCATGATGGCCTCGCCCGTGATGGTCGCCGTGACCCGGGCGCCGGTCGCCGGCCTGATGATGTTCCTGGGCGGCCTGCTCACGCTGGCTTCGGGCATCCTGGTGCATGCCACCACCCTGCCGACGGAGTTCGACGCCAGCTTCCGCCGGGCCTTGCCGCTGCTGGCAGAGCGCCGTGTGCTGCGCGACGGAGACGAACGCCATGCCCGGAAAATCCTGCGCGCCGCGGCCATGACCTACGTCTCCGCCTCGCTGATGAGCCTGCTGAATGTCGCGCGGTGGTGGGCGATACTGCGGCGCTGATGCGCCGCCGCAGGTAGGAGGGCCTTCAGGCCCGACCTGCCGGCCATACCCGCCATACCCGCCATACCCGCCATACCCCCGCTACACCCGTCATACCCCCGCTAATCGGGCCTGAAGGCCCTCCTACGCTTCTGGCCATCTCGCCGCCGGGGTGTACGGGCGCGGCCGGGTGTTACTCCAGCGCTACGAAAAGCCTATTGACTGTCATTGGACCGACGCTGTGACCGAAGTCCGACCGGGAGTCACAAAATACTGATTTCAATAAATAAAAAGCCAGCTTATCAGGTCCTGTAAGTGGAGCGATTGGCATAAAAACAACAATTTATTTCGAGCGGCTTTGCAATGCAGCACCAGTCTAGGCACACTAGTTGCGAAACGGACACAGCATTGCCGTCAACGCGGTGCGACGCTGTCCTGTCATACGGTCTGATCCGTGAAGCGTCTGAGGGAGATATGAGTCGGCACCCGGCAAGGGTGGCGTCATCCGGGCGCTGCGGACATCCGTAAGCTGCCGGCGCAAAGCCGCAGCGGACGAAGCAGAGAAGCAGAACTGAAAGGCCGGCTCGGCGCCGGCCGCAACGAAATCGAATCGACAAGTAGCGACAAACAAGTAGCGACAAATAGGAAGAGGTTATGAGACGGAACACGAAGATTCGCGCGGCAGTCGTATCGGCCCTTGCGGCCGGTGCCGGCTCGACGGCAGTCACGGCGGTTCAGGCGCAGGAAGCTCCCGCCGCCCCGAACAAGCGAGCCATCGAGGAGATCGTCGTCACGGCGACGAAGCGGCAGGAATCCATGCAGGACGTCCCGGTCGCGGTCTCCGCTCTTCAGGGCGACAATCTGGAGGAGCTGCGCATCAGCAGTTTCCAGGACTACGCTCTGTACCTGCCCAACGTGACGAGTCAGGGTACGGGTCCCGGCCAGCAGGAGATCTACATCCGCGGCGCCGCGACGTCTCAGACCATTCTCACGCTGTCTTCGGTTCAGGGCCTGCAGCCCTCCGTGGCCCTGTACCTCGACGAGCAGCCCGTGGCCCTGCAGGGCCGCAACCTCGACGTCTACGCCACCGACCTGGCTCGCGTGGAGGTCCTGCCGGGGCCGCAGGGCACGCTGTTCGGCGCCAGCTCCCAGGCCGGCACGGTGCGGCTCATCACCAACAAGCCGGACCACTCGTCCTTCCAGGCCGGGTTCGACACGAGTATCTCGAACACGACTGGCGGCGAGATGAGCAACTCCGTCGAAGCGTATTTCAACCTGCCCATCTCGGATACGCTGGCGTTCCGCCTGGCCGCCTACAACGACAACCAGGGCGGCTGGATCGATCACATCCTGAACGACCCGGACAACGGGGGCTGGAATGGCAGTACCGTCGTCATCGACCGCATCTCGGGCGGCCCGCTGCCGGATCCCGAGAATCAGGACATCCCGATCCCGCGCAACGATCAGCTGGTCGAGGGTGATTTCAACGACGCCACCTACACCGGTGGCCGCTTCGGCCTGTCCTGGCTGATCAACGACCGCTGGGACCTGCTGGTGCAGCACACCCAGCAGACGCTGGACACCGAGGGCGTCTGGGCCTACGACCCGAACCTGGACGGCGAGAGTTCGGTGAACCGGTTCGCGCCGGACTCGAACGAGGACGACTTCGGCCTCACCACCTGGACGCTGAACGGCCGGCTGGCGATGCTGGACGTGGTCTACACGGGCGGCTACCTGGACCGGCAGGTGAATTCCACCGTGGACTACACTTTCTACACGAACGGCGGCCTGTTCTCGGCCTACTACGTGTGCTCGGACTTCTCGGACACGACCGGCACCTATTACGACGAGTGCTTCAACCCGCAGAAGTTCTACAAGGAAGACACTGAAAACACGCGGATGACCCACGAGTTCCGCGTCAATACGCCGGATGCGAACCGCTGGCGCCTGACCGCGGGCGTGTTCTATGACGATCAGGAACTGGCCAGCACCGGCTGGTTCAAGATCGCCTCCACGGACAGCCCGTTCTTCGAGAACGTCGGCGCCGCACGCAGCATCCCGCAGGTCGAGGGCACCCGCTACGGCGGCCAGGACATCCCCGGTGAGGTGAGCTTCGTCAACGACGTCACGCGTACGACGGAGCAGATCGCCGTGTTCGGCCAGGCGGAATTCGACATTACCGACCGGCTGACCGCCGCCTTCGGCGCGCGCTGGTACGAGATCGACGACGAGTACAAGGGCGCCACCACCACCGTGAACGTCACCGAGCGTCTGCGCGCACTCGGCATCGGCACCGAGCAGGCGCTGGCCGACGCGGGCTTCACCGACGGTGACGGCAACGGCACCATCGACGTCTTCGAGGCCATCCAGAGCGGCCAGCTCGACGTCAGTGACCTCGACAGCGACGGCGTGCTGACTCAGGACGACGTGATCCTGCGCTTCTCGCTGGATTGGCGCGTGACCGACCGCATCCTGCTGTTCGGCAACTACGCCGAGGGCTTCCGGCCGCCGGTCACGAACCGGGTCGGCGGCGGTGCGGCGAGGTCGGGCAACCCCACCTTCGAGGGTTTCCGCATCCCGGTCTACTCCCAGACGGACGACCTGCAGAACTACGAGCTCGGTTTCAAGGGCGACTTCTTCGACGATACGCTGCGCTTCAACGCCACCGCGTTCTACTCGGAGATCTCGGATCTGCAGACCTCGCGTTTCGACCCGACGAACATCAGCTTCCTCTGGTTCGCGGACAACGTGGGTGACGCGGAGATCACGGGTATCGACGCCGACTTCATCTGGCAGCCCATCGCGAATCTCACGATCGCCGGTGCCTTCAGTCTCCTCGACACCGAGATCACCCGCCTGAACGAGGAATTGCAGGGCATCGCCGCCCCGGTGGGCAGCGAGCTGCCGTTCTCGCCCGAGTTCTCCGGCAACATCCGCGCCCGCTACGGGTTCGACATGCCGGCCGTGGGCGATGTGGAGAATCTGCGCGGCTATGTGACCGGCGGCTTCGCCTACACCGGCGAAAGCAAGGTCGGCCTGAAGATGGACGCCTACGTGGTCGAGGACACCATGCAGCGTGTCTACCAGGTCTCCGGCTCGGGCCTGGAGATCGAGCGTGAGGCGGATGCCTTCGTCGGCGCCGCGCCGGGTACCGATCTGCTCGACCAGGACGGCATCCCCGGCGGACGCTACGTCCAGGACGCCTACACCATCGCGAATCTCGCCTTCGGTGTGGAGAAAGATACCTGGCGGGCCGAGTTCTTCATCGACAACGTCTTCGACGAGAATGCCGAGGTGTACATCGACACCCAGCAGTTCACGCCTCACGTCGTGACGAATCGGCCGCGGACCTACGGCATCCGCTTGTCCTACGACTTCCTCTGAAGAAGCATCAGACGAGTCCGAACGAGGGCGGGCCCGCGCAGCGCGGGCTTGCCCTCTTTTCGTTCAGGGTTTAGAAGATGGGTTCCGCGGCACATCGGGCCCGGGCAACGTGAACGGGTCGGGATCGGATCGTGACTGAGGCAGCGGGAAAGAGCGAACGGACGGCACACGAGCGTGCGCTCGCGGGCGCGCGGCAGCTCGTTCAGGCGGCGCGCTTCGAGGAGGCCGAGGCCGCCATGCTCGATGTCCTCGGTGAGTCGCCGGCGCCCGTTCTGGAAGCCGAGGCTCGCTATACTCTGACCGTCGCCCGGCGCTACGCGAAAAACTACGAAGGCGCACTGCAGGCGGCGGACGAACTGCTTGCCCTGCGTCCGGAGTACGGCCGCGCATGGCAGGAGAAGGGCTATACCTGGCTCGCCATGAACCGGCCCGCCGAGGCGGCCGCCGCCTTCGCGCAGGCCACCGAGCTGAATCCGGGGCTGACCGGCAGCTGGAAGGCGCTGGTCAACCTGTACCGCAACGCCGGCCGGGAGCAGAGAGCCCGGCATGCGCAGAGCCAGATCGAATACCTGGCGTCGCTGCCGCAGGAGCTGCTCGCGGTGATCGACCTCATCCACGAGGGCAAGCTGTACAAGGCGGAGCAACTCTGCCGCCGGTTCCTGCAGGAGCACAAGCGCCATGTCGAGGCCATGCGCCTGCTCGCCGACATCGGCATGCGCCTGAAGGTGCTCGACGATGCCGAGTTCCTGCTGGAGACCGCGGTGGAGCTCGAGCCGGAGAACACGCGCGCCCGCATCGATTATCTCCGGATCCTGAACCGCAAGGGCAAGTTCCGGCAGGCGCGGGAGCAGGCACGCCTCCTGCTGGAGCGGGAGCCGGACAACCCGGTCTTCCAGCTCGCCTCGGCCAGCGCGCTGACCGGGCTGGGGCGCTTCGAGGAAGGCCTCGAGCAATACCGGGAGTGTATCGGCAAGACCACCAACAAGGCGGGCATCCACGTCATGATGGGTCATGCCTACAAGGCCATCGGCCGGCTCGACGATGCCATCGGTGCGTATCGGGAGGCGACGCGGCTGCGCCCGGACTACGGCGATGCCTACTGGAGTCTCGCCAACACGAAGACCTATCGGTTCGGCGACGAGGAGATCGAGGAGATGCGTCGCCGCGAGGCGGAACCGGGCATCGCCGCCGACGACCGCATCCACCTCTGCTTCGCCCTGGGCAAGGCCCTGGAGGACAGGACGGAGTACGAAGAGTCTTTCGGCTACTACCGGCGTGGCAACGGGCTGAAGAAGGAACGCTCCGGCTACGACGCAGACAAGACCGAGGCCATGATCGAGGCCCAGATCGAGGTCTGCACCGAGCCCTTCTTCGTGCAGCATGCGGGCGTGGGTTGCGAAAAACCCGACCCGATCTTCATCGTCGGGCTGCCGCGCGCCGGCTCCACGCTGCTGGAGCAGATCCTCGCCTCCCACTCGCTGGTGGACGGGACGATGGAACTCCACGACATCCTGGCACTGGCCCAGCGGCTGCGCGGCCGCACCGCCGGCGACGAGGACCGCTACCCGCGCATCCTCGCCGAGCTGGAGGACGATTACTTCCGCCGCTTCGGCGAGAAGTTCATCGAGGACACGCGGGTCTACCGGGGCGACGCGCCGTTCTTCACCGACAAGATGCCGAACAACTTCATGCACATCGGCCTCATCCGCCTGATCCTGCCGAATGCGAAGGTGATCGACGCCCGGCGCCACCCCATGGCCTGCTGCTTCAGCGGCTTCAAACAGCTGTTCGGCGAAGGCCAGGATTTCAGCTACGGGCTGGAGGAGATCGGCCGCTACTACCGGGACTACGTCCGGCTGATGGACCACTGGGACGAGGTCCTGCCCGGCTTCGTGCTGCGCGTGCACCACGAGGACGTAGTCGAAGACCTGGAGACCCAGGTGCGCCGCATCCTGGATTTCTGCGGCCTGCCCTTCGAGGAGGACTGCCTGCAATTCCACAAGACCGAGCGCAGCGTGCGCACGCCCAGCTCGGAGCAGGTGCGCCAGCCCATCTACCGCAGCGGTCTCGAGCAGTGGCGCCACTACGAACCCTGGCTGGATCCGCTGAAGGAGGCCCTGGGGCCCGATGTGCGGCGCCGCTACGGCATGGACCAGGGAATCGACCAGGACCGGTCCGATTGATCGTCTCCCACCGGCACCGCTTCATCTTCATCGCCGTGCCGAGAGTCGCCACACGGGCGCTGCGCCAGGCACTCACCATGCATCTCGATGCCATGGACTGGCAGCAGCAGAACCTTTTCGCCGAGTATCGGCTGCCCGTGGCGGATCTCGCGTCAGAGGAGCACGGCCACCTGTCCGTGCGCGACATCCGGCCGCGCCTGCCGGACGATCTGTGGCAGGCGTATCTCAAGTGCGCATTCGTCCGCGATCCGTTCGAGCGGTTCGTCGATACCTTCCTCTCCCTCGACGAGAGGGGAACGCCGTCGCCGGCGGAGGCGACGCCGCGTATGAAGCGCGCACTCGCGACGGAGCGTTTCCGCAGCAGGCGGCTCACGCTCCCCCAGTCAGACTTTCTGATCGACGAGGAGGGCGACCTGGCGACCGACTTCATCGGGCGTTTCGAGACGCTGCAGTCGTCCTGGGAAGCGCTCTGCGGCCGTCTGGGTCTGGAGCCGGTCCCGCTGGAGCGCCGCCGCGTGCCGGAACGCCGCGACTGGCTGCCCTATTACGACGACGAACTCGCGGGCATGGTGGCGGACTACTACCGGGCCGATCTGGAGAACTTCGGCTATCCGGACCGGCCGGAGCCGCCGCACTGATCATCCATTGCGGCGCCCCTGTCGCTTCCTAGTCCGCTTCCCGCTCGATATCGCAGCAGAGCACCCGGTCGGGCGGCCTGCCGGCTTCCGTGCTGAGCACGGCGCCACGAACCGGGTTCGGGCGGAACACCGTGCAGCCCTTCAGGCCCAGTTGCCAGGCCCGGGTATAGACCTCCTCGAACTCAGCCCGTGAGCAGTCTTCCGGCACGTTGATGGTCTTCGAGATGGCGTTGTCCACCACCCCCTGCAGGGCTGCCTGCATGGCGAGGTGTTCCCGCGGCGCGACGTCTCTCGAGCAGCGGAACGACTCCGGCACGGACTGCGGCCGGCCGTGATGCTCGCGCCAGTGGGCGTAGGCATAGTCCGTCACGTCGAAGTTGCGGTAGTCGCCGGACTCGTCGAGTACCTGGCGGTGGCCTTCCAGCGCGAAGATAGGCTCGATGCCGCTGGAGACGTTGCCTGCCAGCAGGCTGATGGTGCCGGTGGGTGCGATGGCCAGCAGATGGCTGTTGCGGATGCCGTCCGCCGCGATCGCGTCGCGGATGTCCGCGGGCAGACGCTGGATATAGGGCCCGTCCAGGTACGGCTCGCGCTCGTAGCAGGGGAAGGCGCCCTTCTCACTCGCCAGTGCCACCGAGGCCCGGTAGGCGGCGTCGCGGATGACCGTGAGCCACTCGCGGGCCCGTTCGCGGCCGGCGTCGCTGTCGTAGGCGATGCCCAGCATCGCGAGCGCATCGCCGAGTCCGGTGACCCCCAGCCCCACGCGGCGGGTGGCGCGGGCCTGCTCCTGCTGAGCGGCCAGCGGGAAACGGGATGCGTCGATCACGTTGTCCAGGAAGCGCACGGCGACGGGCACGGCGTCGCGCAGGGCGTCCACGTCCAGGGCGGCGTCGCGGCCGAACGCATCCCGCACGAAACGTGTGAGGTTCAGCGAACCGAGGTTGCAGGCACCGTAGGGCGGCAGCGGTATCTCGCCGCAGGGATTGGTGGCGGTGATCCGTTCCCGGTAGTGGAGGTTGTTCTCCCGGTTGACCGCGTCGGTGAACAGCACGCCCGGCTCGGCGGACTCCCACGCGGCGTTCATGATGTGGCGCCACAGTTCACGGGCGGCGATCCGCCCCTGCACCCGGCAGCGCACCGCGTCGCTGGTGCCCGTCCAGATGCGCTGCAGCGATTCCTCGCCGCCGTCTTCCGGAAAGCACAGCGGCCAGTCGTCGTCGTGCTCCACGGCCAGCATGAACTCGTCCGGCACCTGCACCGAGACGTTGAAATTGGTGAGCACTCCCGCTTCGCGTTTGGCATCCACGAAGGCGAGGATGTCGGGGTGGTCGCAGCGCAGCGTCCCCATCATCGCGCCCCGGCGCGCGCCGGTGGACAGCACGGTGGCGCACATGGCGTCCCAGACCCGCATGAACGACACCGGGCCGGACGCGATGCCGCCGACGTGGTCGGTGCGGTGGCCGGCCGGGCGCAGCGTGGAGAAGTCGTAGCCCACGCCGCCGCCCCATTGCATGGTGACGGCACCCTGTTTCACGTGCTCGAAGATGCTGTCCAGCGAATCCTCGATGACGCCCATCACGAAGCAGTTGAACAATGTGCGGTGCCAGGCCGTGCCCGCGCCGGCCAGGATGCGTCCGGCCGGCAGGAACCGGAAGTCGTCCAGCAGCGCCTCGAACTCGCGGGCGCAGGACTCGCGGTCCGCCGTCTCCGGTGCCGCCACGGCCGCCGCCACCCGCCGCCAGGTGTCGCCGATGGTCTTCTCGGCATGGCCGCCGGGCGGATGGTAGCGGTACTTCGAGCGCCAGATGTGCTCGGCGAGGCGTGTCTGGAAGTAATGGCGGGTCATCGCCGT
>CAYQZN010000053.1:0-13927 GCA_964421805.1 uncultured Woeseiaceae bacterium | reverse complement strand
GTGTACTTCGCGTTCTTCCTGCTGATGCCGTTCTACACGAAGATCGAGAAAACCAAACCGGTGCCGGAGAGGGTCGTCTACCATGGCTAAGGCAAGAATCGTCGTCACGCTCGTCGCGGCCGCGGCGGCTTCTTTCTCGGTCCAGGCCACGGCCGCCGGCGGCGGTTCCCAGTTCAACGAGCCGGCCAACAACGACGTGGCCAACGAGGCCTCGCTGCAGCGAGGCGCGCGCAATTACATGAACTACTGTGCCGGCTGCCACTCGGCCAAGTACGTGCGCTACAACACGCTGGCCGACGGTCTCGAGCTGAGCGAGGAACAGCTCATCGAGAACCTGATGTTCAACGCCGAGAAGACCCACGAGACCATCCAGGCTTCCATGCCGGCCGATCAGTCGGCGCGGTGGTTCGGCAAGACGCCGCCGGATCTCTCGCTGATCGCCCGCAGCCGGGGTACCGATTATCTCTACAACTTCCTGCGTACCTTCTACGTGGACGACAGCCGTCCCGCCGGCACCAACAACATGGTGCTGGCCGGTGCCAGCATGCCCCACGTACTCTGGAAGCTGCAGGGCCTGCAGCGGCCGGTCTACGAAGAGGTGACGGACGAAAAGGGCCACACGGTGCAGCAGTTCGTGGAGTTCGAGCAGATCACCGAGGGTACGCTCTCGCCCGGGGAATACGACCAGTTCGTGCGCGACACGGTCAATTTCCTCGACTACATCAGCGAGCCCGTACAGCTGGAGCGTCGCGTGCTCGGCATCTGGGTGCTGCTGTTCCTGGTGGTATTCTTCCTCTTCGCCTACTTGCTGAAGAAAGAGATCTGGAAGGACGTACACTGAGTTACCAGCCTGCCGCCGGGCCATGCGCCCCGCCGCAACAGGACGTCAGAGGTAGACCATCATGGCGGTAATTGCCAACCGGCGCTCAGTGATGACGCTATTTTCCCGGCCCACCGACATCCACAGTCACAGGGTGCGGCTGGTGCTCGCCGAGAAGAGCATCAACATCGAGATCGTCAACGTCGAAGGGCCGGAGCTGCCCGAGGACCTGCTCGACCTGAACCCTTACCACAGCGTGCCCACGCTGGTGGACCGGGACCTCGTGCTGTACGACTCCCGGGTGATCATCGAGTATCTCGACGAGCGCTTCCCGCACCCGCCGCTGATGCCCGTGGACCCGGTCACCCGGGCCCATTTCCGCCTGGCGCTCTTTCGTATCGAGACGGACTGGTACCGCCTGGCGGAGGAGATCGAGGAGGCCAGCGAGAAGAAGCAGGCCACCCGCTCACGCAAGATGCTGAAGGAGTCGATCCTGCAGAGCGCGGACGTCTTCGCCGCGAGGGAATTCTTCCTCAGCGACGAGTTCTCGCTGGTGGACGCGAGCATCGCGCCCATCCTCTGGCGCCTGCCCGTGTACAACATCGACATCTCGACCAAGAGCGGCGCCATCGAGGCGTACATGGACCGGATCTTCGCGCGCTCTTCGTTCCAGCAGAGTCTCACCGAACGCGAACAGGAGATGCGGCTGTGAGCCTGCGGTCGGCAGCCGGAGGATGAGTTCAGACGCCCCGGCAGCGGTATCGAAGCGTCCCTATCTCGTGCGGGCGATGCACGAGTGGATGAGCGACAGCGGACACACGCCGCACATCGTCGTCGACGCCACCATGGCCGGAGTCAACGTGCCCGAGCAGCACGCGAAGGACGGCCGCATCATCCTCAACATCAGCTATTCCGCCGCTCATGACCTCAGGCTGGACAACGAAGGGGTCAGCTTCCGCGCCCGTTTCGGCGGTACGCCTTACGACGTCTGGGTGCCCGTGACGGCCATCCTGGGCATCTATGCGCGGGAGACCGGCCAGGGCATGATCTTCTCCCAGAACGACGACGGCCCCGAGCCTCCGGACGGCCCCGGTGGCGACGGCGGCAACGATAAGGAAAACGACGGCGAGCGCGGCGGCCGCTCGTCCCACCTCAAGGTGGTGAAGTAGGCCGCGGCGCCGCGGCTAGCCGCTGCCCAGCAGGGAGCGGTCGATGAGATCGCACAGGCAGTGGATCACCACGAGGTGCACTTCCTGGATTCGCGCGGTGCGCTCCGCCGGCACCCGTATCTCCACGTCGTCGGCGCCCAGCATACTGGCCATGCGGCCGCCGTCGCGCCCGGTCAGCGCCAGCACCGGCATGCTGCGCTCGTGGGCGGCCGTAATGGCGCGGCACACGTTCTCCGAGTTACCCGAGGTGGATATCGCGAGCAGCACGTCGCCCGGCCGGCCGAGCGCGCGGACCTGTTTGGAGAAGATCTCCTCGTAGGCGTAGTCGTTCGAGATCGACGTCAGTGTCGAGGAATCCGTGGTGAGCGCCAGGCCCGGCAGGCCGGGGCGCTCGCGCTCGAAACGGTTCAGCAATTCCGAGGAGAAGTGCTGGGCGTCGCCCGCCGACCCGCCATTGCCGCAGGACAGGATCTTGCCGTCTTCCAGCAGGCAGCGGGTGAGCATCGCGCCGCCGGCCGCGACCGGCAGGGCCAGGCTCTCCGTCGCGGCCTGCTTGACGGCGATGCTCTCGGCGAAGTGGTCTCTGACGATGCTCTCGGGTTCCATGGCGGCTCTCTGCTCTCGTCCTGCTTCCTCACCAGGGGCGGAAGGCGTCCTGCAGCCATTGTAACCGTGGACGCCCGCCTGCGCTCACGTCGATGCAGACGACGTCGAAGCGGAATTCCATCGCCGCATAGCGGGGATGGCGGCAGAGAAACTGCTCGGTGGCGCGGACGATCCGGCGCTGCTTGGACGGCGAGACGGAGTCACGGGCGCTGTAGCGTGCGCCGGGCCCCCGGTAGCGGACCTCGACCACGACCAGCGTATTGCCGGTCTGCATGAGCAGATCCAGCTCGCCCAGGCGGCAGCGGTAATTCGCCGCCACGCATGCGAGCCCGGCGCTCTCGAGGTGGCGGCGGGCCAGTTCCTCGGCGCCGTCTCCTAGTCGCTGTCGGCCGGTGCGTCCCACGATGCCGGCGGCCGCTCCCGGGGCGGGTCCAGGAGCAGGATGTCGATGCCCGGCGGCAGCTCCGCCTCATCTTCGGTGTCCGGCACCGGTTCCGCCACCGCGACGATCTCGCCCTGCTCGAACGTGGCGAAAGGCAGACGACGGTGGATCACGCCGCGCAGGTCCATGCTGAGTTCCCCGGTCATGCCCTGCAGCGGCTTCTCGAGGCCGCTGCCGGCGCCGTCCTGCAGCGCGCCGACCAGCCGGTAGGCGTCGTAGCCCATGGCGTGCAGCCGGGACAGCGGGGCGGAGCCTGGCCACAGCTCGGCGTAGGTGGCACGCAGGCGTTCGATCTCCGTGCGCTCCGAGACGATCCAGGGGACTTCCGGGAACAGCACGCCGTTCAGGTCGCTGTCGTTGCGGCCGTCACGCTCGTTGATGGCCGAGGTGGCATAGACCGGCAGGCCGCCGGCGTAATGGAACCGCAGCTGCGGGCGCAGAAGACGTGCGGTCGTGCCGTCGGCGGCCAGGAAGATGAAGTCGATGTCGCCGCGCCGCCGGGGCTCGAACTGCAGCGAGCCGCCGACGACGCCGCGCAGCCGGCGATACCGCTGGATGCTCTCGTCGAGCAGCAGGAGATCTTCGATGGTGTCGGAGAAGTCGGCCGCGCCCGGCTGGTAACGGCGGTAGTCCAGCAGCCTGCCGCCGGACTGGTCCAGCGAGGCGGCGAAGGCGCCGAGCACACGCTCGCCCCAGTCGGACGCGGGGACCAGCGCCACGCCCCGCGGGTATTCGTCGATCACGACCCGTCGGCCGACCTGGGCGGCCTCGTCCTCGGGCGCCAGGGCGTACTGATACAGCCCCGCGGGGGGCTCGACCTCATCGGGCAGGGTATTCAGCGCCAGTGTCGGTACCGCGATCTCCACACCCGTGGCGATGTCCATCACGGAAGGCTTCAGCAGCGGACCGATGACGAACTCGGCGCCGTCCTCCACGGCCTGACGGTATGCGTAGACGTTGCCCTCGGCGGCGACGTCGTAGAACCGGATGAGCGGCTTCATGCCTTCACGGAAGTCGTTGAACCAGGCGCCGAGGATACCGTCGCGGATAGCCGCGCCGGCCCGGCCGCTGCGCCCGGAGAGAGGAAGCAGTACGCCGATCTGGCGCGGATAGGCGCCCGCGGCCATGTCGACGTTCAGCAGGGAGGGCACCAGGTCGGCCAGGGCCGGGTGCCGCGGGTACGAGCGACGCCAGTCCATGACGCCGCGACGGAAGGCCAGGGTATCGGCCGCGGCGGCGGTACCGGTCAGTCCGAGCTCGAGCCAGCCCCGTATGGTCGGGTCGGATGCCTCTGCCAGCGCCGCCTCCAGTTGCGCCGGCGGCGTGCCGATCAGGCCCGCCCAGATGATCTCGTGATTCGTGCGCACGGCGCGGGTGTCGTCCAGCCACAGCTCCCGCCGGACCAGCAGTTCCAGCGCTTCCCGGGTCTTCCCCGTGTCGAACAGCGCGGCGCCGCGCAGCGCATCCCGGCGCAGGCGCTGTTCCACCCGCAGGCTCAGGTCGTCCAGGGCCTGCAGCCGTTGCAGCGCCGCGGCCGCGTCGCCGGCCGCGAGATCCAGGCGTGCGGCGGTCAGCGCCCAGTCGGTGGCGAGATCGGTATCGGCCGGCTGCTGCGTGCTGGCGAAGGCGGTCCGCGCCCGGGCGATGTCGCCGTCGCGCAGCCATTCCTCGACGGCCAGCAGGGTCAGGCGGGTGCGCTCGTCGCCGGCCGCGTCGCCGGCCAGCGCAATGTAGATACGGGCCGCGTCCTGATGGCGGCCGGCCGCCGCCAGCGAGCCGGCCCGGGCCTCGGCCTGGGGATGGCCGGTGCCGCCGGGCGTGGTCTGGCAGCCGGCGGCGAAGAGCGCGGCGAGCAGGAGCGCGAAGATGCGCAGGGCGGCTTGCCCTCGCGTGTGTTTGCCATGCACGATGCGACGATTCCTCATGAAAGATCCCGAGATGGCCAGAGCCGCTGGAGAGAGTACACCGGCGCCGGATACCGCCGGAGTACTGTACGTCGTCGCCACGCCCATCGGCAATCTGGACGATCTGTCCGTGCGGGCGCGGGATACGCTCGGTGCGGTCGAGCTGATCGCAGCGGAGGATACCCGGCACACCCGGCGATTGCTAACGCATTTCGGCATCAAAAAGCCGCTTTTTGCGCTGCACGAGCACAACGAGGAGCAGGCCATTCCGGGCCTCGTCGAGCGTCTCGGCGCCGGCGAATCCGTGGCGCTGGTCAGCGATGCGGGCACGCCGCTGGTGAGCGACCCCGGTTACCGCCTGGTGCGGGCGGCGGCGGGTGCGGGCCTGACGGTCTCGCCCGTCCCGGGCCCCTGTGCCGCCGTCGCCGCGCTCAGCGCCGCCGGACTGCCGACGGACAGTTTCGCCTACCTCGGCTTCCCGCCGGCCCGGAGCGAGGCCCGCCGCAGATGGCTGGAGGCGGTGCGCGCAGACCCGCGCACGCTGGTCCTGTACGAATCCGTGCATCGCTGCGGCGAGTTGCTGGAGGATCTGGCCGCCGTGCTCGGGCCGGCGCGGCCCGTCGTGATCGGACGCGAACTGACCAAGGCCCACGAGACTTTCCACCGCGGCACCGCCGGCGAGATGGCGGCGGCCTGGCGGGATGGCGCCATCACGGCCAGGGGGGAGTTCGTCGTCTGCGTGGGCGGTGCGCCGGCGGCCGGGGCCGACGAGGACGCGGCGGAAACCGACCGGGTGCTCGGCCTGCTGCTCGAGGAGCTGCCGGTGAAGACTGCCGCGAAGCTCGCGGCCCGGCTGACCGGTGCGCCCCGCAACCGTCTGTACCGCCGCGCCCTGGCCCTGAAAGGGGGCGAGTGAGACGTCCCGCGCGGGATGCTTGATTCCGCTACCGGCTTGCCCTAATTTGGATCACGGAGCCGGCCAGGCAATCGCCTCGCCTCGCGCGGGGAGGAAAGTCCGGGCTCCCTCGGACAGGACGCCAGGTAACGCCTGGGGGGCGCGAGCCCACGGAAAGTGCAACAGAAAGCATACCGCCGAAGTGCCGCGAGGCGCTGGTAAGGGTGAAATGGTGCGGTAAGAGCGCACCGCGCGGGTGGTAACACGCCGCGGCAAGGTAAACCCCGTCCGGAGCAAGACCAAATAGGGGAGTGCGCGGCGCGAGCCGCACCGTCGGTCCCGAACGGACTCCCGGGTAGGTCGCTAGAGGCAGCCGGCGACGGCTGCCCCAGATGAATGATTGCCCTCGACAGAACCCGGCTTACCGGCCGGCTCCTTTTTCTTCGACGGACCTGTGGTGGGGGTGGCGGATGCCGCCTCCACGCCGGTTTGCGCAAGGCACGGCCCCCGAGACCCCCCGGATACCCCTGTCGCCGATCGGCGACAGCCAGTTCAGCTGTCGCTGAGGAGGCACATTTAAGCTACTGATTTTCGGCTTTATATGCCGCCATGCGGTCCTGGCCCGACCAGGGTCCCACCCGCTAAGTCCCTGTCCCACAAGCGATAATCCGCACGCCGATATTGACGCCCTCAGGGTCGGTCCCTATAGTGTCGAAAAGTGGTGAAAAGTGGGATTAATTGGGATTACAGGGGTTCCCGCCACGCATGTTTCGAGGTCCTAACAAAGTCACGCTGGACGCCAAAGGGCGGCTGGCGATACCGACGCGCTACCGCGAGCGAATCGCGGCGCGTTGCGACGGGCACCTCGTTGTCACGGTCGACCGGGATTACTGCCTCCTTATCTATCCACTGCCCGACTGGGAAGAGATCGAGCGCAAGCTCGTTCGGTTGCCGGCATTCGACCGCAAGGCGCGGCAGCTGCAGCGCCTCATGGTCGGTCATGCGACTGAGGTCGAACTCGATGGCCATGGTCGCATTCTACTCTCGAAGGAGCTGCGGGAATTCGCCGGGCTCGAAAAGCACACGGTGCTGATCGGGCAGGGCAACAAATTCGAGTTATGGGACGAGGAGCGCTGGAACGAGCGGCGCGACTCCTGGTTGGCAGACGAGGAGGGCGACAAGTTGCCGCTGTCGGCGGAACTCGAGTCGCTCTCCTTATAACAACAAGGTGGTTGGCGCCGAGTGACTGAGCATATCCCGGTCCTTCTGGCCGAGGTGCTGGAGGGTCTGGCGATACGGCCCGACGGTCTCTACATCGATGCGACCTTCGGCCGGGGCGGTCACAGCGCGGCCATTCTGGAAAGACTGGGTCCCGACGGCAGGCTGCTGGCGATAGACCGGGACGAAGAGGCGATCGCCGCCGGACGGGAACGGTTTTCGGAAGACAAGCGGTTTCGTATCGAACGGGGGAATTTCTCGGATCTCGGGGCTATCGCGGTCAGGCACGGCTTCGGCGGCAGGACCGACGGGATTCTCTTCGATCTGGGGGTGTCCTCGCCACAGCTGGACGACGCGGAGCGCGGCTTCAGCTTCAGACAGGACGGCCCGCTGGACATGCGGATGGACAGGCAGGAAGGCCCGAGCGCAGGCGACTGGCTGAACCGGGTATCGGAGCGCGAGTTGCGAGAGGTGTTGAAATCCTACGGCGAGGAACGGCAGGCGGCGCGTATCGCCCGGGCCGTGGTCCGCGCGCGGGAGGATGCCCCCCTCGCCACCACGGGCCAGCTCGCCGGGATCGTCGAGTCGGTGCTGGGCAGGCGCAAGCCCGGCGAACGGCACCCGGCCACGAAGACCTTCCAGGCGGTTCGCATCTATCTCAATCGGGAACTCGAGTCGATCACCGAGGCGCTGTCGCAGGTGCGCGAGGTCCTCGCGCCCCGCGGGCGGCTCGCCGTGATCAGTTTCCATTCGCTGGAGGACCGCATCGTGAAGCGCTTCATGCGCGAGGCCTCGCTGGACGACGCCCGCTACCGGGGCCTGCCCGAGGTGCCGCCCGCGGCACGGGCCTGGCTCAGGCTGGTGGGCAAGCCGCTGACGCCTGCGGCAGAGGAAGCGGATGCGAACCCCAGGGCCCGGAGCGCGCGGCTGCGCGTGGCGGAGAAGGTGGCATGAGCCGACAGTCCATGAAGACGCTGCCGGCCACGGTCCCCCTCGGTCTCACGCTGGTGCTCGCGCTCGCGTGCGTGGCCTCGGCGATGGCGATTATTCATACCCGCCAGGAGTCGCGCGAGCTGTTCGTCGAGCTGCAGGAGCTCAGCGGCCAGCGGGATGCGCTGAACATCGAATGGGGCCGGCTGCAGATCGAGCAGAGCGCCTATGCCACCCATGCCCGGGTGGAGCGCATCGCGCGCGGCGACCTGGAGCTGGAGCGGCCGCAGACCAGTGACATCTACATCGTGAAACCGGAATGAAAAAGGGAGCGCGCAAGAAAGAGCAGGCGGTGCGGCGGTTCCGCAACCGCAGCGCGCTGGTGCTCGGCTTCTTCGCCCTGACGGCCGCAGCGCTGGTGGCCCGCGCCGTCGACCTGCAGGTGCTGAGCAACGATTTCCTGGCGCGGGAGGCCGATGCCCGGCACCTGCGCACGGCGAAGATCTCCGCCCATCGCGGCGCCATCACCGACCGCAACGGCGAGCCGCTGGCGGTCTCCACGCCGGTGGACAGCATCTGGGCGAACCCGGGCCAGCTCGTCCCCGCCGCCGACGACGTGCCGAAGCTGGCCGGCCTGCTCGATCTGGATCCCGAGCAGCTCATGCGCCGGCTCACCCGCAACATGGACCGGGAGTTCATCTATCTGCGCCGCCACCTCTCGCCGGATCGCGCGGACCGGGTGCAGGCGCAAGACCTGCCCGGCGTGAACGTGCTGCGGGAATACCGCCGCTTCTATCCCGCCGGCGAGGTCACAGGGCATCTGCTCGGGTTCACCGATATCGATGATGCGGGCCAGGAGGGTCTGGAACTCGCCTTCGATCACTGGCTCGCCGGCAAGCGCGGCGAGAAGCGCGTGCTGAAGGACAACCGGGGGCGCTCCATCGAGGACGTCGAGAGCATCCGGCCGCCCCAGCATGGACGCACGCTCGCCGCCAGCATCGACCTCACCATGCAGTATCTGGCCTACCGCGAGCTGAAGGCCGCCGTGCGCCGCCACGGCGCCGCCTCCGGCTCCATCGTGGTGCTGGACGTGGACACCGGCGAGGTGCTGGCCATGGTGAACCAGCCCGCCTACAACCCGAACGACCGCTCCCAGCTGGCGGTGGAGCGCTACCGTAACCGGGCAGTCACCGACATCCTCGAACCCGGTTCCAGCGTGAAGCCGCTGATAATGGCCGCGGCGCTGGAGAGCGGCCGGTACCGTTCGGGCAGCGTCATCGACACCGGACCCGGGTGGATCGAGGTTGGCGCGAAGCGCATCGAGGACCGCGAAAATCTCGGGCCGATCGATCTGACCGCGGTGCTGGCGCGCTCCAGCAACGTGGGCATGACCAAAATTGCGATGTCCCTGGAGCCGGAGCAGCTGTGGCAGACCGTTTCGGGATTCGGCATCGGCAGCCTCACCTCCTGCGGCTTCCCCGGCGAGTCGGCGGGACTGCTGAGCCACTACAGCCACTGGCGGCCGATCAGTCAGGCAACGCTGGCCTATGGTTACGGCCTGTCGGTAACGCCGCTGCAGCTGGCGCGGGCCTATGCCGTGATCGGCAGCGGCGGCCTGATGCGGCCGGTGTCGTTGCTGGCGCTGGACGAGCCGTCCCCGGCGAACCGGGTCATCGCCGAGTCCACCGCACGGCAGGTGCTCGGGATGATGGAGCAGGTGGTGCTGCCGGGAGGCACGGGCACGCGGGCGGACGTGCCCGGGTACCGTATCGCCGGCAAGACCGGCACGGCCCGGAAATTCGCGGCGGGAGGCTATTCCGAGGACCGCTATCTCGCCATCTTCGCCGGCCTCGCGCCGGCCAGCGACCCGCGGCTCGCGGTGGTGGTCGTGATCGACGAGCCGACGGGCGACGCCTACTACGGCGGCCAGGTGTCCGCGCCGGTATTCGCCCGGGTGACTTCGGAAGCGCTGCGCCTGCTGGCCGTGCCGCCGGACGACCTGCCGGTGCGCGAGCCCGGCGAGGTCGTGCAGGCCATGCAGGCGGCGCAGGCGGCGGGACGATGAGTGCGGTGGCAGGGGTGATGAGTCCGCCGGAGACGTCGAGGCCGACGACGCTGGAGGCGCTGCTGGCCGGCATCGCGCCGGCGACGGCGGTGGCCGCGGTGACGCCGGTGGCCATCTCCGGCATCGCGCTGGACAGCCGCCGCGTGGTTCCTGGCGGCGTGTTCTTCGCGCTGCAGGGCACGGCGGGCCACGGCCTCGACCATCTGCCGCAGGCGCTCGCGGCCGGCGCCGCCGCCGTGGTCTACGAGCCCGCCCGCGGCGCCCCGGCGCCGGAGGGGCTGGCCGTCCCCGCCGTCCCAGTCCCGGGCCTGCGCAGCCATCTGGGTGCGATCGCCGACCGCTGGTTCGGCGCGCCCTCGGCGCGGATCGCGGTCTCGGGCGTGACCGGCACCAACGGCAAGACCACCGTGACCTGGCTGCTCGCCGATGCCCTGAACCGGCTGCAGCGACGCTGCGCCTACCTGGGCACGCTCGGCGCCGGCATGCCGGACGCCCTGGAGACGGCTGCTCTCACGACGCCGGACGTGATCGAGGTACACCGCCGCCTGGCCGCCTTCGCGGAAGCGGGCGCAGGCCATGCCAGCATCGAGGTTTCCTCCCACGCGCTGGATCAGGGGCGCATCGACGGGGTCCGCCTCGCCGCAGCCGCCTTTACCAACCTGAGTCGCGACCACCTCGACTACCACGCCACCATGGCGGCCTACGGCGAGGCCAAGGCGAAGCTGCTGGACGTACCGGGCCTCGAGCACCGGGTGATCAACGCCGACGACGCCTTCGGCGCCGAACTCTGCCGCCGCCATGCTGACTCCGCGCTCGCGGTGACCCGCACGGGCGCGACGGCTGCGCGCCGCCGGCTCGCCGTCGGCGACGTCCGGCTCGGCGCCGACGGCATCGCTTTCTCGTTCACCTCGCCCTTCGGCGACGGTAGCGTGCGGTCGCGCCTGCGGGGCGATTTCAACGTGGAGAACCTGGCCGTCGTGCTCGGGCTCCTGCTGGAGACCGGCATCCCGCTGGACGAGGCCACGGCGGCGCTCGGCGCGGTCGCACCGCCGCCGGGCCGGCTGCAGGTCGTGGGCGAGGGCCGTCCCCTGGTGGTCGTGGACTATGCCCACACGCCGGATGCTCTCGCTGCGGCCATCGCCGCACTGCGGCCCCACTGCGGCGGCGAGCTGTGGTGCGTGTTCGGCTGCGGCGGCGAGCGGGACCCGGGCAAGCGCCCGCCGATGGGCCGGGCGGCCGCGGCCGCCGACCGGGTGGTCGTGACCAGTGACAACCCCCGCGGTGAGAACCCCGATGCGATCATCGAGGAGATCATGAGCGGGCTGCCGACGGGTCGCGCAGAGGACGGCAGATTCCGCGTCGTCGCCGATCGCCGGCAGGCGATTGCCATGGCGGTGCGCGAGGCAGAGCCCGCGGACTGCATCCTGATCGCCGGGCGCGGTCACGAGCGGTTCCAGATCACCGCCTCCGGCCCCCGTCCGCTGAGCGACGCGGCGGAGGCCCTGGCCGCGCTGGCCGGGAGGTCCGCATGAGCGCCGGCACGCTGCGCGAGACGGCGCAGATCGTGGGCGGCGAACTCGTCGGCGAGAACCGTCCCTGGGCGGGCGTGAGCACCGATACCCGCAGCCTCGGCGAGGGCGAGCTGTTTTTCGCGCTCACCGGTCCGAACTTCGACGGCAACGACTACGTGCCGACGGCGGCGGAGGGCGGCGCGGCCGGCGCGGTGGTGTCGCGGATCGTCGATGCGGCCCTGCCCCAGGTACGCGTGCCGGACACACGGGTGGCGCTCGGCCGTCTCGGCGCCGAGTGGCGCAGTCGCCACGGGGCCACCGTCATCGGCATCACGGGCAGCAACGGCAAGACCACGGTGAAGGAACTCGTCGCGGCCTGCCTCGGCGAGACGGCGCTCGCGACCCGCGGCAACCTGAACAACGAGATCGGACTGCCGCTGATGCTGCTCGAACTGGCGCCGGACCACGAGTACGGCGTGTTCGAGATGGGCTGCAGCCGCCCGGGCGACATCGCGTGGCTGGCCGGCCTCGCCCGTCCCGATATCGGCGTGGTCACCAATGCCGGTTCCGCCCACCTGGAGGGGCTCGGCAGCATCGAGGGCGTGGCCCGCACGAAGGGCGAGCTGTTCCAGGCGCTGGGGCCTGAAGCCACCGCCGTGATCAACGCCGACGATCCCTGGTGCGGATTGTGGGAGGCCATGGCCGGCCCCGCGCAGGTGGTGACCTTCGGCATCCGCAACGACGCCGACGTCAGCGCCAGGGACCTCCGGCCGACGGCAGACGGCAGCCGGTTCCTGCTGGCTGCCGCCGACGAGTCGGTAGAGGTGGAGCTGCCCCTGCCGGGCGAGCACAACGTCCTGAATGCCTGTTGCGCGGCGGCGGCCGCCCTGGCCGCCGGCGTGCCGCTCCGCCGCGCCGCCGAGCGCCTGGCCGCGGCCCGCCACGTGAGCGGGCGGATGACCCGCCGGGCGGCGCCCGGCGGCGCGGTGATCTGGGACGACACCTATAACGCCAATCCCACCTCGCTCGCGGCCGGTGCACGCGCCGTGGCCGCCGGCGGCGGGCCCGCCTGGGCGGTCGTGGGCGACATGCTGGAGCTGGGCGAGGAGACGGCGGCCATCCACGCGGCCGCGGGCGCCGATCTGCGCGGCGCCGGCATCGAGCGGGTTTATTGTCTCGGCGAGCTGGCGCGCCACGTCGCCGAGGGATTCGGCAGCGGCGCGCGCTGGTTCGCCGGCACCGACGAGCTGATCGCCGCGCTGCGCGGCGATCTCACTGCGGAGGTCAGCGTGCTGGTGAAGGGTTCCCGGGGCATGCGCATGGAGCGCATCGTCGACGCCCTCGTCAACCCAGGCCCGGACGCGGCCGCAGGCGGGGAGGGCTGACGTGCTGCTCTGGCTCACCGAATACCTGACCCGCTTCGAAACGGGCTTCAACGTCTTCAGCTACCTGACGATGCGCGCGATCCTGGGCGCGCTCACGGCGCTGGTGATCTGCTTCGTGGTGGGACCCTACATGATCGCCCGCCTGTCGCTGCGCCAGATCGGCCAGACCGTGCGCGACGACGGTCCGGCCACGCATCTGCTGAAGGCGGGCACGCCCACCATGGGCGGCGCCCTGATCCTGATCGCCATCGCCGTCAGCACGCTGCTGTGGGCGGATCTCTCCAACCGGTTCGTCTGGGTGGTGCTGCTGGTCACCCTCGCGTTCGGCGGCATCGGTTTCGTGGACGATTACAAGAAGCTGATCCTGAAGGATCCCACCGGCCTGGCGCCCCGCTTCAAGCTGCTGTGGCAGTCCGTGTTCGCCGTCGGCGCCGCGGTGTTTCTGTACGTGACGGCCGTGAATCCGGTGGAGACCTCGCTGCTGATCCCGTTCCTGAAGGACGTGGCGATCCCGCTCGGGGCGGCGCAGATGGTGGTCACCTATTTCTACATCGTCGGTTTCAGCAACGCGGTGAACCTGACCGACGGTCTGGACGGCCTCGCCATCATGCCATCCGTGCTGGTAGGCGGCGCGCTGGGCGTGTTCGCCTACGTGACCGGCAACGTGAATTTCTCCGAGTACCTCGGCATCCCCTACGTCGCCGGCACCGGCGAGATCCTGGTGTTCTGCGCGGCACTGGCCGGCGCGGGCCTCGGCTTCCTCTGGTTCAACACCTATCCCGCGCAGGTGTTCATGGGCGACATCGGCGCGCTGGCGCTGGGCGCCGCGCTCGGCACCGTCGCCGTGGTCACCCGACAGGAGCTGATCCTGGCGGTGATGGGCGGCGTGTTCGTCGTCGAGACCGTCTCGGTCATGATGCAGGTGGTCTCCTACAAGCTCACCGGCCGGCGCATCTTCCGCATGGCGCCGCTGCACCATCAC
>CAYQZN010000052.1:0-14004 GCA_964421805.1 uncultured Woeseiaceae bacterium | reverse complement strand
CTGTATCCAGGCATCGACGATGCCGCTGCGGGCCGCGCTCATATCCCCTCCTCGTCCGTCCCGGATCGATGCCGCTATCATAACGCGACCGCGGGAGGACACCCATGCAGAAGGCGCTCATCATCATCGGCATCGCCATCGTGCTCGTCGGCGTGCTCTGGCCGTGGCTGAGCACGCTGCCGCTGGGCCGCCTGCCCGGCGACATCGTGATCCGGCGCGAAGGCTTCACGTTCTACCTGCCGATCACGACGATGATCCTGGCGAGCCTGGCGCTCTCGCTCATCCTCTGGCTGTTCCGGCAGTAGTCCCGCCGGCGACGGTCACTCGCGCGGCAGCGGCAGTCCGTGCTGGCGCAGGAACGAGAGCCGGTCCCAGTAGCCGCGCTGGAACCGGATCAGCCCGTCGACGACGTGGAAAAACCCGCAACCCCGCAACCCGAGCGGGTCGCGCCACTCGAGCATGGCCCACTCACCGTCCTCGAACAGATTCTCGACGATGCAGGTCATCTCCGCGTCCGCGAATTCCCGGGCGAACATCGCCCTGATGGCATCGCGTCCTTCCACCGGAGCCTGGGTCACCTGGTGATTCACCGCGCCGCACTGGCAGCCGCCTTCCCCCATCCGTTCAGGCCCGGTCATTCTCCTCGTCCCTCACAGCCAGCGGCGCACGCGCCGCCGGTACTCGCCGAAGACCGCACCGAAGCGCTCCATCAGCGCGCGCTCCTCCGGCAGGATCTGGAACCGGTTCATATACGCCGCGTAGCCCATCAGCCAGAGCGGTGCCGAGAGATGGGAAAGCGCGACCGCCCAGCCGGCCAGAGCGAGCAGCATGCCCAGATACATGGGGTTTCGGGTGTAGCGGTAGACACCGCCGGTCACCAGCCGCGAGCTCGCCTCCGGCGACAGCGGATTCACGGTGGTGGCTGCACGCCGGAATTCGCCCACGCCCGCCAGCGCAACGAAGACGCCGGCCGCCACCAGCAACACGCCGAGCCCGGCGCGCCACAGCGGCGGCAGGGGCACGTCCAGTACCGGGAAGGCCTCCGCCGTCGCCCACATCCCGATGCCCGTCAGCACGGTGACGGCGGCCGGCGGTATCTTCAGTTCCAGCGCCTGCATCGCGGGGTCCTCCAGCGGATCACAACAACTCGTCAGCCACGACGCCGCGCATGGCGCGGGTGGCGAGTTCGGTGCGCAAGGCATAGGCCACGGCCAGCAGGACGGCCGCCGCGAGGGCCATGGTGGCGAACAGTCGCTTCATCTGCCTCCCCCGCAGCGCTCGTGGCTCAGCCGTCGTCGACGATGTTCTTTTCCTTCAGTATCCTCTCGAGCCGCTCGACGCGCACGTAGGCACTGACCGCCATGGCGAAACCAGCGATGGCGAGGCCGATGAGCAGGTACTCCATCCGATTACTCCGTATCGGTAGTTCCGCCCGTATTGTCGGAGTCTGACGGCTCCCCGGCAATCTCGTCCATGCCGGTGATCTGCGCGCGGAACTGACGCAGCAGCGTCTTCACGGTGGCCCGGTTGTCCGGGCCCATGCGTATCAGCAGCTTCTGGCCGCTGGACAGGCCCTCCAGCACCGGGTTCTCGTAGCGGTACAGGACATGCGGCCGGACCAGCCGCACGGGGTCGGCCACGTCCGGGGTGGCCAGCAGCTGGTCGATCACCACCACCAGGCGATCGTTGAAGTAGCTGTCCGGGTAGCCGAGCTCGGCCCAGGCCTGCTGGAAGAGTCGGTAGTAACGCCGGTACAGGTCGGCGGCGCGGGACAGGTCGATCTCCGCCGCCGCATTCACCAGCCCGTCGTAGCGCTCGTAGTTCGCGGGGCTCAGGATGTAGAGGTCGCCGTCCACCTTGCCGGAGACCCGGAACGAGCCGGGCACCGGCTCCATGGGACGGACACGCTCCGGCAGCCCCTCGCGTTCGAGACCGTCGACGGTGGCCACAATCTTGCGGATGAGCCGATCACGCAGCTCCAGCGCCGGGTCGCCGGCTTCCGGTAGCAGCTGCTCCACCGACTCGGTGAACGGCTCGTCGCTCTCTTCCAGCGGCGGCAGTGCCGGCGCGGCCGGCCGAGCAGGCGTTTCGGCGGCCTGCGATTCCGGCTCGGCAGGAGCCGGTTCGGGCTCCGGCTCCTGAATGGGGTAGCGCGGTTCGGCCGGCGGCGCCGGTTCGACGGTTTCCGCCGCCGGAACCGGTTCTGCCGGCGCCTCCTCCGACTCATCCCGCTGCAGCAGCTGATAGCCGGTGAAGACGAGAAGGACCAGCGTCGCGGCAACCGCGATGACCAGTCCCCAGGATTGTTCGCGCATCAGAACGTCCCTATTCGCTGCTCCGCCGTGGTGCAGCCAGTATAGACGGGGTGGCGCCCGGGGACGAGGGCGTCATCCTCCCGTGCGGACGAAATCCTCCTTGTATCGCACCGCACAATCGGGACACACGAATTCCTCCGGCAGGTCCCGGAACTTCATGCCCGGCGGATAGCCTTCGTGATCGTCGCCGCTCGCCTCGTCGTAGACGTAGCCGCAGTCCGGGCATTCGTACCGGGCCATGCGCTCCGCTTCCGTCATGCCGCCGCGGGCTCCGCGGCGGGACGCCCGTAACGGGCCTGGATCTCTTCGCGCCGGTCCGGATCGATATTCACTCTGGAGAGGTCCCCGTCGATGTGCGGCAGTGCGAGCACCCGCTTGTCCATCACCCGGTACCAGAGCGAGGGGATGTAGGCGATCAGGTACATGCCGAAGTAACCGTTTGGCAGCTGGGGCAGGTCCTCGAAGTGCCTGAGCGACTGGTAGCGCCGGGTCGGGTGCGCGTGGTGGTCCGAGTGGCGCTCCAGGTGGAACAGCAGCAGGTTCGAATAGACGTGGTTCGAGTTCCAGGAGTGATACGGCTGGCAGCGCTCGTAGCGGCCGTTCTCCTGCTTCTGCCGCAGCAGTCCGTAGTGCTCGATGTAGTTGGCGCTGGTGAGCTGCCACCAGGCGAGCACGTTATGGATGGCGAGGAACGGGATCATGATCCAGCCGAAGGCGATGATGAGTCCCGCCTGCAGCGCGATGGAGATCAGGTAGGACTGCAGGATCTCGTTGTCCAGGCTCCACACCGACTTGCCCTTGCGCTCGAGGCGCACTCGTTCCTCGCGCCAGCCCCGCTTCATGGCGCCGGGGATCTCGCGCAGCGCGAACTTGTAGATGCTCTCGCCCATGCGGGCGCTGGCCGGGTCCTCGGGCGTGGCCACGTCCCGGTGATGACCCTTGTTGTGCTCGATCCAGAAGTGGCCGTAGAAGGGCACCGCCAGCACGATCTTTGCGAGCCAGCGCTCGAGCTTCGACTTCTTGTGGCCGAGTTCGTGGCCGGTATTGATGCCGAGGCCGCTCGCCATGCCCGCCGTCATCGCCAGCACCAGATAGCCCCACCAGGACAGGTCCTGGGTGCCGGCCCACCACGCCGCCGCGATCAGGGAGACGAAGTGCATGGGCACGGTGATGTAGGTGAGGACACGGTAGTAGGGGTCGTCCTCCAGTTCGCGCACGATGCGTTCGGGCGGGTTGCTCTCGTCCTCGCCCATCAGCCAGTCCATGGCGGGCGCCACGACATAGCTCGTGAACAGCGGCACCAGCAGCATCGCCTCGATTCCGGTCCAGGCATGCAGGCCGATGCCGACCAGCGGGTAGAGTGCCCAGAGTACGGACAACGACCACCAGGTGCGCTTGCGGTCGGTGTAGGCCATGGCCACGCCGTCCGGCGTGCTGTAAGTGAACGTCTTCATCTTTTCCCCCTGTTGCGAGCCGGGACCCGGTCCCGGATCGCCCGATCCGTTGGCGCGCTCGCCGCACCATGACCCCATTGTGCTTTGACCGGTGACGGATAACAGTGCTAGAAATGCCAGTGGCTGGTTATTAAGTGCCAAAATATGCATCTTCCCGTCACCTATATCAGGACTTTCATCGGCGCCCTCGACCTGGACGAACCCGATCGGCGGGAGATCCTGAGGGCGGCACGCATCCGGGCGCGGGAGATCGAGGGCACCGACCATTACGTCCCGTTCGCGGCGGTGCGCCGCTTGCTGCAGGCGATCGACCGGCGCCTCGAGCCGGGCTGGCATCTGGAGATGGCGGCGCGCATGGACGTGGCCCACCACGGCCCCCTCGGCATCGCGGCCATCACCTCGCCGACGCTCGGCGACGCGCTGCAGATCATGACCAAGTTCGGCGAGATCCGCGCGCCGTTCGCCTGGGGCGAGATCCGCGAGGCGGGCGACACGGTGCAGATCCGCTATCACGAACGCGAGGACCTCGGCGCGCTGCGCCCCATCCTGATGGAGATCATGCAGCTCACGGGGCTGCAGGTGATCGCCCACGTGGTCGGCCACGCGGCCGGCCGCAAGGGTCCCGGCCTCGTCTGGCACCTGCCCGCCGACCGGGCGCATCTGCGGGCCGGGTTCGAAGCCCGCTTCGAAGGCGAGTTGCGCTTCCACGGCGACCAGTACACGACCACCCTGCCGGCCGCCTGGCTTGCCGCGCCCTGCCTGCTCTACGACGAGGCCATGCACAAGGTATCCCTGGCCCGCTGCGAGGAGTTGCTGCAGCAGGTGGCGGAGCGCTCGGCCCTGGAGGTCGAGGTGCGCCAGTGTCTGCTCATGGCCGGCGGGCGCTCGCCGGGCCTCGAGCATGTGGCGCGGCGGCTGAACGTCTCGCGGCGCACCCTGATTCGGCGGCTGAAGCGGGAAGGCACCTCCTACCGGCGCATCCTGGACGAGGTGCATCGCAGCCTCGCCCACGAGTACCTGGTCAGCACGCGGTGGGGCGTGGCGGAGATCGGCTACCGGCTGGGTTACCAGGACGCTGCGAACTTCGGCCGTGCGTTCAGGCGCTGGTTCGGCCTGGCGCCCGGCGAGTACCGGCGGCGTGCACAGCAGACGGAGAACCCTTGAACGCCGGCGGCTCGTCAGGAGGCTGCGCACTCGCCGGGCGGGTCCTTGACTCAGCCGCCGGCCGCGCCGAAACTGCCGTGATGCTCGCCACCCCGATCGGCCGATGACCTATTGCCTCGCCGCCAATCTCGACGAAGGCATGGTCTTCGTCTCCGACTCGCGCACCAATGCGGGCGTCGACCAGATCAGCACGTTCTCCAAGATGCACAGGTTCTGCGGTGACGGCGAGCGCTTCTTCGTCCTGCTCAGCGCGGGCAATCTGGCCACCACCCAGGCGGTGGTCGCCAAGCTGGCCCGCGACATCCGTAACGGCGCGGAGACCAGCCTGGCGTCGCTCGCGACCATGGCGGAAGTGGCGGACTACGTCGGCGCGGCGAGCCGCTCCATCCAGGCGCGCCACGCCGGCAAGGACGAGGAGTCGGGCTTCAGCCCCGAAGCGAGTTTCATACTCGGCGGCCAGATCCGTAATCAGCCCCAGCGTCTGTACCTGGTGTATCCCGAGGGCAATTACGTCCACACCACGGATCGCACGCCGTATATTCAGATCGGCGAGACGAAGTACGGCAAGCCGATACTGGACCGGATAATCGCCCGGACCACGGACCTGGAGACGGCGGCGCGCTGCGCACTGGTCTCCATGGACTCCACGATGCGCAGCAACGCGACGGTGGGCCCGCCGGTGGAGGTACTGTTGTATCGCCGGGACAGCCAGGCGGAGGGCCAGCGCCTGCTGTTCGAGGAAGACAGCGAGTATCTCGCGCAGATCCGTTCCGCCTGGCAGGAGAGTCTGCGCAGAGCGTTCGAGGAGCTGCCGCGGTTCAGGGTGGAGCCGAAGAATATAAGACTCGTCGACGGATGAACTCCAGCTTCTCGCAGACGGCGGGCGAGAGACTGAACGGATAGGCATCCCGCAGTCCGAGACTGCGGTTCATCTCGTTCAGCGCCACGGCCACCTCCGTCCAGCGGTCCAGCCAGCGTTCATCGCGGATGCCGACGTCAGCCGGTATCAGGCCCGCATTCGCCGCCGTCTCCAGCGTATCCGCGATATGCAGGAAGTGCGCCCAGCACTCCGCCCAGTCCTCCGTGGGATGGGACGCGGCATAAGCGCTCACGTAGGCGGACGGGCTGCCGGCGCCCGGACCGCGCTCGTGATAGCGCTGCAGAGCGCTCTGGTAGTCCTCGCGTTCGTCGCCGAACAGGCTGCGGCATTCCGCGAGGGATTCTTCGGTGTCGACCACGACCGACCAGTAGTAGTGCCCGCTCTCGTGGCGCATGTGGCCGAGCAGCGTGCGGTAGGACTCCCCCATCGCCTCGCGGATGGCTTCCCGTGCCGAATCGTCGGCCTCGGCCACGTTGATCGTAATCACGCCGTCACGGTGGCCGGTGTAGACGTGCATCTCCCGCACCAGCGGATTCGTACGCCGGTCTTCCAGGAATTCGAAGCGCAGCCGCTGCTCGTCGATGGACAGGCCCAGCGACAGAAGATCGTAGAGCAGTCGCCGTTTCGCGCCCTCGAGCCGGGTCCACAGCATCAGATTGTCGTCCCGCGCGAGATTCGGCAGTGTCCGTGTCAGGCGACAGGATGCGCAGTATCCCGACGAGTCGTCCGCGTCGAGCAGCCAGTTGCAATGCCACTCGCGGTTGAGGCAGAAGCGATAGCGGTTGGAACCGCCGGCCTTGTGCCATTCGTCGCCAACGCCGGCGGATTCCACCGCGACGAGCTGCAGGCTCGCGGGATCGAAACCGGCTTCCCGCCCGCAGGCGAGACAGCGGGAATTATCGAAGTACAGCCGGTTGCCGCAGGTGCAGCGGAACTCCTTCATTGTTGATCCACCGGCAGGAACCAGGTGTCGGATATGCGGCGGTGGAGCCCTCCCAGCTGCCGCTGCAGCCGGTCGAGGCATTCATGCAGCCCCGCAGCGTCCAGATTCGCGCCATCGGCGTCCTCGAGCTCTGCCAGCAGCGCCGCCGACTCGGCCAGCGCCTCCTCGTGCCGCGGCAGACTCTCGAGTGACGAGGCGATCTCACCCAGGCAGTGCCGGAAAGAACGGGGGAACCGCGGGTCGAGCAGCAGGAAATCGATGACGTCCTCGCCGACGATGCGGCGGCGGACGTACTGGCAGTACATCTGATAGGCCGACAGGGATTTCAGGACGTTCATCCAGAGTGTGTAGCGATAGGGCGCGACCTCGTCCGGCAGGTTCAGCAGGGAGGCGGCGGGGACGTCGAGCACCCGGGTGGTCATGTCCGCACGTTCGAGATTGCGGCCGAGCCGCAGGAACTGGTAGCCGGGGCCATGGCTCATGGTGCCTGCCAGCAGTCCGGTCACCTGCTGGCAGGCCGTGATCACCTCGCTCAGGGTGCGGTGGCGGGTGCGCTCGCTCCCCGCCCGCGGCAGCTCCCGTCTTGCGTACAGGTAGAGTTCGTTGGCCGACTCCCAGCCTTCCGTCGGCACGATGTCCCGGGTGGTTCGTATGTTCTCGCGCAGCAGCGCCAGTGACGACAGCACCGAGGCCTGATTGGCGGCATCGGCGATGAAGAAATCGACGACGGCGGACTCGTCGGCGCGCTCGTAGCGGCGCGCGAATTCGTCCTCGTTCGCGAAGATGGTCAGGAGCTGCTCCCAGGTACGGCCGGCCCGGGCCGGCAGGTCCAGCAGCATGTTGCCGTGCACGCGCACGAGCCGTGCCGTATTCTCCGCGCGCTCGATGTAGCGGCCCGCCCAGTACATGCGTTCGGCGACGCGGGAGAGCATCAGTCCCGGTCCTCCACGACCCAGGTATCCTTGCTGCCGCCGCCCTGGGACGAGTTGACCACCAGCGAACCTTCGACCAGCGCTACCCGCGTCAAGCCGCCTGCGGTCACGGCGAGCCGGTCCGACTGCAGGATGAACGGCCTCAGATCCACGTGCCGTGGCGCCAGTGTCTCGCCACAAACTGTCGGCGTGGTGGAGAGCGCGAGCGTCGGTTGCGCGATGTAGTTGCGCGGGTCCGCCTGGATCAACTCCCGGAAGCGCGCGAGCTCGGCACGGCTGGCACGCGGCCCGATCAGCATGCCGTAGCCGCCGGATTCGTTGGCGGGCTTCACGACCAGCTCTGCCAGATTGGCCAGCACGTGGCCGCGCTGGTCCCGCTCGGCGCAGCGCCACGTGGGCACATTCGGGATGATGGGGTCCTGGTCCAGATAGTAGCGGATCAGATCCGGCACGTAGGTATAGACCATCTTGTCGTCGGCGACGCCCGAGCCCGGCGCATTCGCCAGCGCCACGTTGCCCTTGCGCCAGGCACGCATGAGGCCCGGTACGCCCAGCATGGAGTCCGGTCTGAACACCTGCGGATCCAGGAAAGTGTCGTCGATGCGCCGGTAGATGGAATGGACGCGCGTCAGTCCCTCGATGGTGCGCATGTAGACGCAGTCGTCGTCACCCACCACGAGGTCGCCACCTTCGACGAGTTCCGCGCCCATCCGCTGAGCCAGGTAGGAGTGCTCGAAATAGGCGGAGTTATAGATGCCCGGCGTAAGCACCACCACCTCGGGCTCGCGCTCGTCGGTCGGCGCTATGGCAGTCAGCAGGTCGAACAGTTCCGAGGGGTAATCGTCGACCGGCAGGATGGTCTGGTCCTCGAACAGATCGGGGAATACCCGTTTCGTGACACTCCGGTTCTCCAGCATGTAGGAGACACCGGACGGGACGCGCAGATTGTCCTCGAGCACGTAAACCGTGCCGTCGCCATCGCGGACCAGGTCGCTGCCGCAGATGTGAGCCCAGACGCCGAAGCGGGGACTCACACCGGCGCACTCGGGCAGGTAGTTTCGCGAGGTGCCGAGCACTTCTGCCGGGAAGACGCCGTCGCGGACTACGTTCTGCTCGTTGTACAGATCGTCGATGAAGAGGTTGAGCGCCGTCAGCCGCTGCCGGAGACCCTCGTCGATCCGCGCCCACTCACTGGCCGGGATCACCCGCGGCACTATATCGAAGGGCCAGGCGCGGTCTATGTTTCGGCCCTCGGAGTAAACCGTGAAGGTGATGCCCATCTCCGCGATGGCGCGGTCCGCGGCCGCCTGCCTCTCCGACAGCGCCGCCGGTGTCAGCGTATTCAGCAGATCGATCAGACGCTCCGTGCCGGGACGCGGGACCCCGTCCCCCGTGACGAGTTCATCGTGGAAGGCGCGCGGATCGTAGCGTGTCAGTCTCGGTGGCATCGGCCCATACTACCCGAAACGCCGGTGCGGACCGGCGCTTGCAGAATGCCGAGGCGTTGCAATCCTCGCTGCCCGTTCGCGCCGTTGCGGCGCCGATCGGCCGCCATGAACGTCAGCGCGTCTTCAGGCTCCGCCCGTCTTCCACCTCGTCGTCGGGATACAACACGATGGTCTCGCCCTCGGCCAGTCCGTCGAGTACCTGCACGCGGAACTCGCCCCGGCGCCCCACGCTGATCGGGCGGAAGACGGCGCGCCCGTCCTCGACCACGAATACCGCCCACTGGTCGCCGCGCCGGAAGGCGGCACTGGAGGGCACCTGCAGCACGTCGCCGCCGGACCAGAGGACGAACTCCGCCTCCACCCGGTAGCCGTCGCCGAGCCGCGCCCAGCGCTGCGGCGGGGACAGTATGTCCACCCGCACGATCACGCGCTGCTCCTCTACGCCCAGGGCGGAGATCTTCGTAAAGCCGGACGGTTCGACCATCCGCACCTCGCCCTCCAGCGCGCCGTCGCCACCCCAGCGCAGGAGCCGCACCGCCATGCCGGGCGCGAGCCGGACGGCGTCGGCCGACAGCAGCTCCACCTCGATCTCAAGATTGGAAGGGTCGCCCAGGGTCAGCAGGTGCTGACCGGCAGCCACCACGCCCTCGCTCTCGTGGATGACGTCCAGGACACTGCCGTCGACGGGCGAGCGCACCACCACCTTTTCCGGCGCTTCGCCGTCCGACTCTGCTGCCGAATATCGCAGCACGTCCCGGGCCGCCTGCAGCTCGTAGCGGGCCACTTCGGCCTCGGCCATCACCGCCCGCAGGCCGGCGGCGGCGCGCCGGGCGGCGGAGACCACACGGTCGTATTCCGCCCGCGACACGGCATTGGTCTCGTACAGCCGCTCGATGCGCTCGCGCTCGGCGTCGGCCAGCTCCGACTCGGCCTCGGCCGCGCGCACACGGGTCCCGGCCGCCTCCAGCGCGGCTTCCGCCGCCGACACACCGGCGCGCGCCTCGGCGCGGCTGCGCCGGTCCAGCACCGTCGGCGCCACCGGCTCGATGGCCACCAGGGGCGCGTCCGCCGCCACTGTATCCCCTTCCTCGAGCTCGATGCGGGCGGCGAAACCCGCCACCGGCGAGGTGATGACGTAGCGCTCCCTGATCCGGGTCTTGCCTTCCTCGGTGACGATGACGCTGAGAGCGCCGCGGCTCACGGTGCCTGTCTCCACCGGCAGGGGCTGGGGGCGGAAGCCCAGGTACAGCAGCAGTGCGGCGACGGCCGCCACGATGCCGATGATGATGTTTCTGCGACTCGCCACGGCCTACTCCGTCGTCTTAAGCACTGCCACCAGATCCAGAGTGTCCAGCCGACGCTTGATGACGGCCGAGGAGATCAGTCCCGAACCGAGCACGACGGCGGCGCCGAACGCATAGGTGCTCGGCTCGAGCACCAGCGGCACCCGGTAGATGTCCGAGGAGATCGCCTCCGCGAACAGCGCGCAGATACCGCGTCCCACCAGGAAACCGAAACCGACGCCGACGATGACCAGCAGCATCAGCTCGCCGATCAGGATATAGGCAATCTCTGCGCGGGTGAATCCGAGCACCCGCAGGCTCGCCAGCTCCCGGCTGCGTTCGGCCAGCGCGATGCGCGCACTGTTGTAGACCGCCCCGAAGGCGATGGTCGCCGCCAGCAGCGTGTTGACGAAGGTGAACACGAGGATGGTCTCCGCGAACGACTCGTAGAAGCTCGCGATGGACTGGCTGCGCTGGGCGATGGCGCCGACGCCCGGACGGCGCATGAGTTCGTCGAATACCCGCGCCTGATCGGCGGGGTCGATGGCGAGGAAGCTGCCGGTCAGCACGTGGCCGTCGCGCATCAGCCGGTTCAGGGTCGCGAGCTCCATGTAGCCGGAGATGCCGATGTACTCCTCCACGAAACCGGCCACGGGCAGATCGATGACGGGCCGCCGGCCGGTGAGCACCTCCACCGTGACCGTGTCGCCAGGACGCACGCCCAGGATCTCCTCGCCCAGGTAGCTGGTGAGCAGCAGGCCCTCCGGCGGCGGCGGCACCGGCTGCAGCGAGGTGTCCACGAGGCGGTGGAGCTCCGCATCGGGCCGGAATCCCTGGATGGCCGAGCGGTACGAGCGGTTGCCATAGCGAAAGCGCACCGGCACGGCGCGCATGCCCTCGGCCTGCAGCACCCCGGGCAGCGCGGCGAGCTCGTACTCGGCCTCGTTGCCGGCGAGCTCGTTGAAGGTGACCGTGACGTCCTCCCTGGCCGCCAGGTTGAAATGGCTCCACATCATGTAGTCGACCGCGTCCTCCTGGAAGTTGCCGGACATCACGAGTCCGGTGGACAGGGCCACCCCCAGTACGGTCAGGGCGCTCTTCAGGGGCGCGCGGCCGATGTGGCGCAGGATCATGCGGCTGGGCTGGTCCAGGAAGGCGTGGCCGAACAGCCGCTCCACCAGGCTCTGGCGGTAGACGAGCGGCGTGTCGGGACGCATCGCCTCCGCCGGAGACAGACGCACCGCCGAGTGGAACGCATGCAGGGTGCCGGCCAGGCCGGCGCCAAGGGTGACCAGCACGCCCGTCAGGAGCACGTCGGCTCTCAGCACGTAGTCCAGCCGCGGGAAACGGAAGAACTCGATGTAGATGCCGGTGAGCCCGCGCGCCGCCCACGCCCCGAAGCCGATGCCGACGACGGCTCCCGCGAGTACGATGATGAGGATGACGCTGACGTAGTGCAGGCCCACGGTGAGGTTGTCGTAGCCGAAGGCCTTCAGTACGCCGATCTGGTCCCGCTCGGCGCGTATCAGCCGGTTGGTGACGAAGTTGATGAGAAAGGCGGCGAAGGCGAGGAAGATGACCGGAAAGATCTTCGCCATGGCCTCCAGGCTGACGATCTCCTGGGTGATGTAGCGGTGGGAGAGCTGGTCTTCGCGGGTGTAGGCCCCCTGCCCGCCGTAGGGCTCGAGCAGCGCATCGAGACGCTCGATCACCGCCTCGGCCCGGGCTCCCGGCTCCAGCGTCAGGACCAGGTCGTTGAACGCCCCGTCCATGTCGTAGGCGACGCTGAGCCCCCGGTAGCCCATCCACATGATCGCGTAGCGCTCGTAGTCCGGGAAGATGTCGCCGGGACGGATCTGGTAGATGAACTCCGGCGACAGCGCAACGCCGACGATGGCGAGGTCTTCCCGACGGCCGTTGATGATGCCGATGATCGTGTCGCCCGGCGCCAGGTCCTGGGCGTCGGCGAATGCCTCGTTGATCACCACCTCCCACGGCCGGTCGGAGGCCGGCGTGCGTCCCCGGACCTGGTGCAGCTGGTTCAGCAGGGGCACACGGTCGTCGGGCAGCGAGACCAGCAGGCCGGTCACCGGGTCCCCGAACCCGGGCACTTCCACGTTGATCTGCGCCTTGACCCGCGCCTCCGCCTCGCGCACGCCCTCGATGTCGCGCACCCGTTCCGCCAGCGACAGCGGCGCGCGTTTCAGCCCGGCGAATACCTCCGCAAAGCGGTAGGCCTGATAATAGTTGCTCTGGGTGAGTGTCAGCGAATCCAGCGTGCTGAGCGAGATGATATAGGTGGCCACGCCGCTCGCGATGATCATGGCGATGGCGGCGGCCTGGCTGCGCATCTGCCAGAGTTCCCGCCAGCGCTTGCGGTCGAGCGCGCGCATGGGCCCTACCAGCTGATCTCCGAGGGCGGCTTGCGGGTCTCGTTGCGCCGCTCGCCGGAGATCCGCCCGTCGCTCATGAACAGCACCCGGTCCGCCATGTCGGCGATACTCGCGTTGTGGGTGATCACGGCCGTGGCGGTGCCGTACTCTTCGTTGACCCGCGCCAGGGCCTCGAGCACGTGCACGCCCGTCTTCGAGTCGAGCGCCCCGGTGGGCTCGTCGCAGAGCAGCACCTCGGGGCGTTTGGCAATGGCGCGGGCGATGGCGACGCGCTGCTGCTCGCCGCCGGACAGCTGGGCCGGGAAGTGGTCCATCCGCGGCCCTAGGTTCACCATTTCGAGCGCTTCTTCCGGCGTCATCGGATTGCGGGCGATCTCCGTGACGATGGAGACGTTCTCCCGGGCGGTCAGGCTGGGGATCAGGTTGTAGAACTGGAAGACGAAACCGACCGCATGGCGGCGGTACTCGGTGAGTTCGGATTCGCTGGCACCGGTGAGGTCGATGTCGTCGAAACGCACCGTGCCGTCGGTGGGCGTGTCCAGGCCGCCGAGGATGTTCAGCAGGGTCGATTTGCCGCTGCCCGAAGCCCCGAGCAGCACCATGAACTCCCCCTTGTAGAGCTCCACGTCCACGCCGCGCAGGGCATGGACCTCGACTTCGCCGACCCGGTAGACCTTGGTCAGTCCGCGGGCGACGAAGATGGCCTGGCCGCCGCTCTCCTCGTCACGGTCTTCGGGAGCATCTTCTTGACCCGGGTTCCCGTGCTCGGTGCTCATCCCTGACAGTCCCGACGGACCCGGCCCGGCCACGGGGCGAGACGGCTCCCGGCAACGGGTCCGTCAGTGGATCTCGTGGCGGGCGAGTATCGAACGGATCGACTGGCGCAGACGGCTGTCGACCCACGGTTTCTCGATGTATTCCGCGGCGCCGGCCCGTATGCCGCGCACCGCCATCGCCACGTCGCCGTCGCGGGCGAGCAGGATGGTGGGCACGTGATGGCCGGCCTCGTTGAGCTGCTCCAGGAGTTCGACGCCGGAGATGCCGGGCAGCCAGACCTCGGTGATGAGGCAGTCCGGGACGTGATCGGCCCTGGCCCGCAGGAACTCCTCGGCGGAGTCGTAGTGGCAGATCTCGGTGGCAAGGTCGCCCAGCAGCGCGTCCAGCCCATCGCGGACTGTCGGATCCGGGTCCA